>JAHBWY010000002.1:300000-499243 GCA_019636735.1 Phycisphaeraceae bacterium | reverse complement strand
GGCATCGAGCAGGCGCACAAGTTCGTCATCCGTGAGCGCCCTTCGCTTGCGACGACAGTCCGAACGCGCGTCAGCAGTCGGCACATGCTGAAGCGGATTCACGGCGAGGCGGCCACTGCGAGCGCACCAGTTCGCGAACGCGATCAACGACTGGCGATACCCATTGCGCGTGCCCGCACTCATGCCCGCGTCTGTCTGATCGTGCAGCCAGCGCTCGATGCGCTCGGCAGTGAGATCGCGAAGTCGCCGGATGTCTCGCTCACCGAGAACCCGCGCCACGCGCCGCGGTGCCTGCGCGAGCCAGCGATCGCAGGTCCCCTTCGCGCGAAGGTGTTCGCGCCACGCCTGAATGTGCCGCTCGATCGGTTCCGAGCCGTGACGGCCCTCGTCCGATTCCTCGCGCGAGATCACGCCCGCGCGGATCAGTTCGGCACGGCGCTCGAGGTTGGCCAGGATCGCCTTCGCCGCCGTCTCGTCCTTGCAGCCGGTCGGGACCTCGGTCCAGACGCCGCTGCCGTCGCGATATCTGGCCACATAGGTGGCAGTGCGACCCCTGATTCGCACGCGGCCGTCTGCGCCGTCGAGGATCTCCGCTGTACGAAGCGCGCCGTTCCTGAGTCGCCAGCGGGCCATTGGACAGCCGCGGACCGTGACGACCTCAGCTCCCGGCGGGAGCGGCGAGGTCCAGGCTTTGCGGAAGACGGTGCCCATGTGCGCGGTGTGGTGCGTGCGAGCGAGCCAGAGAAGTCAGAGAGTCCAACGATCGACGGCGCACAGTGAGCGGCAAGTGGCCGAAGAGATCAAGTTCGATGCAGATCGCGAGATGCTCAATCGCAGTGCCGTGCGAGTGCCGGGCAACCCGATGCGACCCAGCGCTCGATCGCATCGCGATCCCATCGCACGAGGCGGCCAACCTTGACTGGCGCCGGCATCGCCCCGCGCTCACTCATGCGCCGCACATGGCGCGGCGAGCACGAGAGCTGGCAAGCGACATCTCCAGCGGTGAGCAGTACAAACGCGGGCTGCGTCGAGATCTCTGCGCGCAGTGACATCGAGGACTCCTGAATGGAGCGTGATCGCAAGACCGGCCTTGGTGGGCCACGAGGGTTCCGGGGACCGCGGCTGTCAACGGCAGTCGCCTACTGGATATCTACGCGGTGGCGCGGCGGGGTTGCACGCAACTCCGCAGATGCGAGAGACTCGCACGATGGCACCGCACCCCACTTTGGGATCAATGGAGCGATCCTGGCCGTGCCGAGCGACAACACGCCGGTCGGCACCAAGTCGCGCCCCAACGGGTTATGCTTGCCACTTCCATAACCAGTTGCGCGTCTCTGGTTATAGTCTTCGAGTTCTCACGGCGGAACGCTGGCTGACGATGTCGGCGCGTGTCGCGCGCGACTCCCGCCTCGCGTCTCTGAGCGCCGGGCAAGTGCTCGAAGCACCGGCATTTTCCCTGCGGATGAAAGACAAACACCCGACCGTTAGGCCGAGGTGTTCATCGTTTACCGGTGGGTCGGCCTTGTTTCACCGACTCGTTGAAGTAGAGGGAACCTGACACTTTGCGAAATGTCTCGCGCCTGTTTCATCGGTCGGACCGCTCAATCGATCGCCACCGATCGGTGGGGACCGATTGGGAGATCCTGACAGCACCGTGTTGGCGATGGGTGAAGAGGCCGCAGGTTGACCGATCGGACTGGGGTGGGTCAGTTCTCGATGCTCGGCAGTGGGTCAGTTCTACGCGCGAGTTGACATCAGCGGCCTGCTAACGCGAAGGGGGATCCCACTTCCAGCGCAGAACCTCTTCTCGAAACCTCGCTGCCCTTGCTGGCGAAAGTTTGGATGTGAAGTCGGGAAGGTGCAGCACACCGACGGAGTCCCCCGGGAGGGCCCATCGTCGATCAATCTCGATCGCTGCTTTCACGCCAGGAGTTCCTGGATCCGTTTCAGCTTCGAGAAGCTGGAGCAACGAGTCCAAACAGGCACGATGGGGCGATACGAGGACGAGATCGCAACTTGTACCGAACTTGGCTCGCCGAACATCAATCCGTCGGAACTCGACGAAACCGAATGTGGCGCTGGTGAAATCCACCCCGCTCATAAGGTTGGGTGGTGTTGACTCGGCACTGAGCACTTGGGACCCGAAGATCACTTGGTCGAGCCGCCCTTCGAACACGCATCGCTCAAAGACCGAGGAGTCGAAGTCGATCCGCTTCAGTCGGCAGTCACGGAATGCGCAGTTGCCAAACACCGCAACGCTGAAGGTCGCACCGCGGAAGTCGGCCCGGTCGAAAACCGTGTCGGTGATCTCGTTCCATGGCGGGTCGATCGTCGCGGCGATGTCTGAGTTGCGGAGATCCGTACGCGCGAAGGTGCATCGCCGGATTGCGCATCGTCGAGCAATCATTCCATTGAGGTTGCATCGATCGAAGACGCAGTCCTCTAGGACGCACTCGTCCAGTTGCAGGTCCGCGAGGCTTGAGCCGGTGAAGTCGATCCCGTGAAGGTGTGCGCCTCGCAATGCAGGCTTTCCGTGGACCTCGACGATCTCGATGTCGCCAAACCTCGAATGTGCAACCGAGTCGGCTGCCGCGAGCACAAGCCCCCGAAGGTCGAGGCGGCATTCATGAATGCCCAGCCCAAGGTCGTGCGGCGAGCGGCCTTCCTTGATGGCTAACCACGCTGATAGCTTGGAGGAGTTCATCGGTCACAGGCCTCAATAGAAGAGGGGTATTGCGAATGGACCGTGCTTTCCTCTGTACTTCTTGACATGTCTCATCCATTGCTTCGGAGTCGTCACATCCAGCCAGAGCCCGTCGCTCGGTCGGACGAGATCAGGGACCTGGCCTTGCCCACCTCTGGTGGAGAGGGATGAGATGCTAACAGCATAAGCGGGCCTCGAACGCTTCGGGGCTCATGTATCCGATGCTGCTATGAAGTCTCTTGCGGTTGTAGCACACTTCGATCCACTCGAAGATCGCTTGCCGCGCCTCGTCGCGGGTGGCAAAGCGGCGGTCGCTCATGAGCTCGCGCTTGAGCGGCGCCCAGAAGCTCTCCTTTGGTGAGTTGTCCAGGCAGTCGCCGACGGCGCTCATGCTGGGCGCGATCCCGAGCTGAGCCAGCAGCGACTGGAGGTCACTGGAGGCGTACTGCACGCCGCGGTCGCTGTGATGCACGAGACCCGGTTCGGGTTGCCTGGCATCGACCGCCATGCGCATCGCGTCCAGGACGAGGTCGGCGTGGAGGTGGTCGGCCATGCTCCACCCGACGATTCGGCGGCTGCAGAGGTCCATGACGCCCGCGAGGTACAGGACGCCTTCATCCGTCGGGATGTAGGTGATGTCGGCGAGCCTGACGGTGTCGAGCGTGGGCACATGGAACGAGCGGTTGAGGAGATTGGGAGCGATCGGATGGTCGCGGTTGGAGTCGGTGGTCCGCGGTCGGAACGGCCTCGCGGTCTTCGCCCGGATGCGATGCTCCTGCATTCGGCGGGCCACCGTCTTGCGGTTGGCCTTGATGCCCTTCTGTTCGAGCGCTCTCGTGAGGCGGGGACTGCCGTAGACGCAGCGATGTTCCTCGTGCACTTCGCGGATCGCCTGCACGAGCTCCATCTTGCGTTGCTCGCGCGTCCCGAGCGGGCTCTTGCGCCAGCGGTAGTAGCCGCTCTGGCTGACGCGCAGCACCCGGCAGCAGTCGACGATCCTGAACTCTCCGGCCAGGTGATCGCGGATGAAGGCGAACTTCATGACGGCTCCCGAGCGAAGAACGCCGTCGCTTTTCGAAGAATGTCCCGCTCAGCGCGGAGGCGCCGCGTCTCCGCCTCGAGCTCGCGCACGCGTGCCTGGAGATCGCGATCAGCCTTGGGCAAGAAGACGCCGTTGCCCTTGCGAGCGTGGGCGACCCGTGCGTACAGGGTGTGCGACGGCATTCCGAGATCCTTGGCAGCTCGCTCGACGGTCAGGCCTTGCTCGAGCACGAGCCTGACGGCGCCTTCGCGAAACTCAGGCTTGCATGTTCGACCTCGCATCCAGTGGTCCTCCAGGGGCTTCGATCCGAAGACATTGTCCTCTCGATCGCCCCTCTCCACCGAAGGTGGGCAAGGTCAAGAGTGCCTTCGCAGTTATCTGAGAGCCAAGCAAGGGGTCGACACTCGTTCGTACTGGAAGATGCCTCGACTGAGGCATCCCGAGAGGACAATCATGGCGGCAATGGAGTTCCACCCGGAACCTCCCGAAATGGAAAATTCGGACAGGACACACAGGTCCTACTTATCTCCGGTTCGGTCTTTCCCGTTTCTCGCGTCACCTCCTGCAGGCACCCTGCGCTCATTACTCCCGTTCGTTCGTAGTTAATATCAAGACAGAGCCCCTCTGAGATGTCTCTTTCGAGTAGCGGACAATGCCACGTGCTCGCGCTGCTCACTTGGCACCTCTGATGACGGGGTCGCTCTCATCGGTCCACCTCTTGTGAGAGTTTGTGCATGGTAGCCGACCCCTGCGGCACCGCAGCGCCGGCGAGCGAAGCGAGCCGGAGCGGAGGGGCCGCAGGGGTCGCCGCCGCGTACGCCGCCGGCGTCCGCTTCCCCAGCGCCCGCTGTGGCCTGCGATGGTTGTAGTGAAGACGCCAGCGGTCCACCAGGTACCTCGCCTCCGCCAGCGTCTCGAAGAGCTCCGATGAGAGCAGCTCGTCCCGCAGCCGTCCGTTGAAGCTCTCCACGATCCCGTTCTGCCACGGCGCCCCCGGGTCGATGTACAGCGTGCCCGTCCCGCTCTCCGCGCACCATCGCTTCACCGCCTTGGAGACGAACTCCGGCCCGTTGTCGCTCCTGATGTGCAAGGGTGCGCCCCGGATCGCCGTCAGCTCGTCCAGCACCGCCACCACATCCTCGCCCCGGCAGCTCCGGCCCACCTCGATCGACAGGCACTCTCGCGTGAACTCGTCCAGCACCACGAGCAGCCGAAGCGGACGACCGTCCGCCGTCCGGTCGCTCACGAAGTCCAGGCCCCACACCTCGTTCCTCGTCGTCACTCGCCGTCGGACGATCCCGTGCTCGCCCGTTCCGATCCGCCTGCGTTTCCTGCGATTCTGCGACACCGGCAGACCCTCCACACGCCACAGCCGCTTCATCAGTCTCGTCCCGATCGCCCAGCCTTCCTGGTGCAGCAGGTCCACGATGTGCCGGCGTCCACGGCGTGGATTCGCCACCGCCCGTTCCCGCATCCTCGACAAGCCGAAGCAGCTCGACTTCTGCGCGATCACCTTCGACTTCTCCTCCGCCAACCGCGCGTCTCCTGGGCGTGGATCGTCTTCAGCATCGCCGACCTCCTGCCCGACCCTTTGGCACCACTGTCATCACATTGCGATAAGTGCCGCATCGCTGCCACGACGCCTCGGGGAAGAATAGCGCTCGACGGCCGGACTTAATCGCTCACCGTTTTCCAGCGAACACCCTCAGGCCGCCATCTTCAAATGCCGAAGGAACGAGCGCCCAGCTCTCCCGTATCCATCCCTTCGTCCCCTCCGCCACTCCAAGGATCTCGCGAAGCCCTCCTGATTCACCCCGATCGCCACCAGCACCGCCACGCTCTTCACCTCCCCGCCCCACAGCTCCGCTTCAGCCAGGTCCCGTCCAGGTACGTACGCGTGTTCGCCCTCGATCCGACGCGGCTGCGCCACGACTCGATCTGGCCGTATTCTTCTGCGCCCAGACCGCTCACCGTGCTCACGGCTCACCGCGATCCCAGCGCTCCGTGATCCTCCACCCGACGCATGCTCACGCCCGCCGTACATCTCCACCAACGCCTCCTCCACCGAGCTCTCGAGCGACGATACCGCTCGATGATCATCGACTCGAGCGGCAGCTTTCGAAGCCGCGGAACGCCCAGGCTTCACCGAGCGCACCTTCGTCTCCAGCGTCCGCTCGTAGCTCCCGCTCGAGTGTCCAGACGATCCGGCGAGAACGCTCGTAACGACCAGCCCCGCACGCCTGGTCCGCCTCCACCTCCAGCATCGCGTTCAGAGTCTGCTCGACCGTCGAACGCACCATCTCGTCCAGATGGCTTCGCACCTTCTCCGCGTCCACCGTCACCGCCGCTTTCAACGACTCCGTCGCGCACTCCGCGACTTCCGTCGATCCGCTCGCTACGCTGTCCATGCAGCTCTCCTCTGGAAAGGGGTTGTTCCAACACACCAACACCTTCCAGCGGGGGGCTGCTTTTTCAAATCTGCGCAATCTTCCGAACCTTACCCGAGGACTCGAGGCTGCGGACTGCCGAGCGACTGGTCAACCTGATCGCGATCATGTGCATT
This sequence comes from Phycisphaeraceae bacterium, assembly GCA_019636735.1. Lineage (NCBI taxonomy): Bacteria > Pseudomonadati > Planctomycetota > Phycisphaerae > Phycisphaerales > Phycisphaeraceae > Phycisphaeraceae bacterium. Next base: position 492,934 of record JAHBWY010000002.1, on the reverse strand, counting down.
CTGGCATGGCGTGTGCTGTGGCTGACGATGATGAACCGCGCCTCTCCGGACCTCCCGGTGAAGCTGGTCTTCACGAACTCAGAGATCAACCTGCTCGAGCGCCTCGTCCCGGTCAACGACGGCTCAAGAAAGAAGACGGTAGGCAACTTCCTGACGAGGCTCGCTCGACTCGGTGGCTATCTGAACCGGGCCCGCGATGCGCCGCCGGGAAACATGGTCCTATGGCGCGGCATGGCGAGATTGACCGACATCCACCTCGGTTACTGTCTGGCCAAAGATGTGGGTAATTGAAAGGTTCGCGGGACGGACACCGACAACACGCTTTGGATACCTATCCACCAGCGATCAACAGGATCAGAACTAAACCCAACTGGCCTGATTGAGTACATATGGAACCGATAGAGCACCACATTGTCTAAGCCGTTGGTGCCAGCATCCACACGACTGTCCAGACCGCACAAAAGCAAGCGGCCATCACCGTCAGCATGTGCAGCAGTGCTATTCCCATAGCAAAACTGCGACGCCCACTTGCTAGCCAATGAATGTGTCGATTGGAGGTGTGCCCACATTCGGGACAGACTGTTGCTCGAAGCCCCTCTTTAGGGTAACCGCATATGGAACATGTAGCATTACGACAATCGCCTCGAACGACGGGCACAAGCGCCATGAGAGCCCAAATGGCCAAGAACGCACAGACGGACAGCAGAGTCAGAATAGTTGCCACCACCATTAAGCTAGGATAAGCGTTGCTAAATCCTGCAATGATGCACACCAAGAGCGCCTGCGGCACGGGCAAGTAAGGCATTGCAGCAGGTTGCGCGTTCATTCGAGGCACGATAGTACGATCGATCAAGTCTAGGATCGGTGTCTGCTACTTCAAGTCGCAATCGAGTGGCTTCATTCCGTTGCACGGCGGGCCAGTTACCGGCAAGCAATTCGGCTTGCACCCCAAGGCGTTGTTTGGCGGGCGATGTTTCCAGTAACAACCTAGCATTCCCGCATGTCGACAGATTTCAAATGGATTCACATCGTGGCCGACATGTTCCATCCATCCAATAGGGCCTGGCGTCACAAGATCGGGAGTGCCGGCACCTTCACCTTCTGTGATTAGATCGCCTTTGATATCATAACAGCACTGTTGCCCGCTGCCTCCCGGCCCGCTCTTTCGGAAGCAGTATTCCGCTCCCGGATGGTGATGTGGATGACGCCCACCATAACCCCACCCAGGCAGAGTCCCGTTGGTACCTCCATGCATTCGCCGACTGATCTTAATCTTGCAGGGACAGGCAGGTAGTTGGTTTATCCATGCCCCGTCCAAGGACTGTCCTGAAGCCCAGCATCGGCACCAGCAGATAGTATCAATGAGTCCCGGGCCAAGCCCTGGACACTTCCAATTGCATCTTAGAGGGTCCCATTTCGGTTCAGGATATAGGTATGGAAGGAGGGGCACAATCATGGGCACAATCAGTAACGGACTGACTGACACAGTGCTTATTGCACTATAGGCACCGCCGCCTGGGCACTCTCCCGGCCCTCCATAGCCCTGGCACCCGAGTCCGATTGCCAGCCCCATCGCATCAAGCTCAACGATCGGCGCGCTCGTAACATACTCATAAAGGCTCGCGCCATCGACATATCCGAGCGGATCACGGCGAGTCCAGCGGCCGAGGGTTGCGTGGTAGACGCGGTTGCGGACATGCATGAGCAGGTCGGACACGAAGTCCGACTCGTATCCCGCGTAGCCGAAGCGGTTGCCGATGTTCGAGAGCTTGCCGCGGCCGAGGGTGACGGACGGCGCGCCACTCGCGATCCCTGCGTCGGTCGAATTCACGACGCCGTCGAGGTTAAGGTCGTAGCGGACTCCCGTCGGGAGCGTCGGGCTGTAGAAGCCGTCATCGGTGCTGTCGCGCACGCCGTCGCCGTTCACATCGCCGAGCGGAATGCCGAAGGCAACGCCGTAGGCCGAGTATCTGGCTCGCTCGGCGAGCGCGCCGCCGCTCGTGACCATCGCCACGACATCGTGACGCCAGGACTGGCAATAGTAGCGGCGCTCTTCGAGCGTGCCGTCGCTTGCTGCCGTCCACGCCGTGTTCGCGTCACGGTCGCGAAGAACGAGCGAATCGATGTAGCTCGAGCCGCCGCCCCCGGAATTGCCCGCCTGATGATGAAGGAATCGCTCCTTGGGGCTCGAGTCCGAGCCGCGATAGACGGCCGCCAGCCGCCAGCCCTCGTCCCAGGCGAAGAAGTAGGTCGGGTCGCTTCCATCGACATCGCCATCGGCATCGGCGTCGTAGTGCTCGCTCGCGCGGAAGTTGTTGCCGTAGTAGGTGTACTCGGCCAGCAGCGAGTCATCGCTGCGCTTCCTGAGTTCCTTCAAGCGGCCGAAGGCGTCATAGACATACTTCCAGCTCTGGCCGTCGTCGGTGAGGTTGCCGACCGCGTCGTGCGCGAGCGTGTAGTCAACCGACGCGTTGCTGTCGACATCGCGCGTCAGGATCTCGTTGACCACATTGTGCGTGCGCGTCTCGTCGAGTTCGTCGTTACCGGTGTAGCTGCCGTCGCCATCGAGGTCGAGCTGCATGTTCGGCCAGTTGCCCGTCTGCGACAGCGTCCAGAGCTGGCGACGCGTGCGCGAGGAAATGCTGCCGCTTGAGAGCGTGCCTTCGTCCGCATCCGTCAGCCGGTTCAGACCGTCGTTGGCGTAGAGCACATCGAATCCGGGGTAGATGTCGTCCTTGACCGAGGTCACATTGCTTGCACGATCGTAGGCGACATCGAGGTCGACGAAGTCGATCGATCCGCCCGTGATCGTCTTCGTCCAGCGGCTTGAGGTGATGCGATTGAACTGGTCGCGATCGGGGTAGGTGACGGGGCTTCCGGAGGCCCATTCGTTCCACTTGACGCGGCATTCGCCGTACTCGCGGCCCGCGACATCGCCTTCGCCCAGGTACCAGTAGCGGCTGACCGCGGTGCTGCCGTCCTTGATGTTCGTGACGCGGCTCTGGTCTGCATCGAGCAGGCTGCCGGTCGATGAGTAGTCGAGCGTCCAGGTCTTGCCCGCGAGCGTCATCGAGCTGCGACGGAGCGTCTGGCGCTTGCCCGCCGTGGCCGCCTTGGCAATGGCGTAGGAGACTTCGTAGTAGCCGCTGCCTCCGACCGCGGAGTCCCGATCCTGCTTGAAGCTCGTGAGATTGCCCCATCCGTCGAAGGCGTTCTTGACCTCGTTGAGGACATTGCCACTTCCGGGGGTCGCGTTGTCCCAGCTCGTCACGAGTTCGGTGCGTCCGAGGGAGTCATAGGTCGTGCTGATCCGCTTCACCGTGGCGTCGAAGCCGCTCGCGATGGTCGTCGCTCGGCGATGGGTCTCGCGGCCACCGGCGTCGAAGTCGGTCTCGATGACATTTCCGGCCTGGTCGCTTTGCCAGATGAGTTGCCCGGGGGCGTTGTAGGCGAAGGTGACGACATCGCTGCCGCCGGACGAATCGGGATAAGTGACCTTCTGGAGCAGCGACCCGGAGGCGATCGTCGAATCGCCGGGGCTCGTTCCCTTAACCACTCCGTAGGTGTAGGTGGTGACCTGGTCGTTGGTGTCGCCGGTGCCGCCCGTGTCGACGGTGCCGTCGCCATCGATGTCGACCCACATGCTCGTCTGGTGACCGTTGGCATAGGTGTAGCGCGTGTAGATGTCGTTGTCGCGCGTGGGCGAGCTCAGGCTGCCGCCGGTGTAGTTGCCGATCGTCGCGACCGTGCGGCCAGCCTGATCGTAGAGGAACCGAGTCTTCTGAGCCCGGGGATCGGTGGTCTCGAGCACGGTGCCATCCGTGTTGTAGGAGGTGCTGCTGACCAGCACCGTGTCCGAGCGCGTCGGCACTCCGAGACCATCTCGGTCGAAGTCGCTGCTGCCGTTCGTACCGTAGAAGGCCGAATCCGTCACGCGCCCGTAGCGGTCGAACCATGTGGCCGCAATCTGAATGCGACCCTCCACATCGGACATCGTGTACTTGAGGTCGTCTGTGTCGGCGTTCGTGTCGAGCGCCCCGGTGGTCGCGCCGCCACCATAATCGTTGGGATGACGCGCGATCGATGCCGTCATGACGATCTGGCCGTTCACCGGGTCGAACACGGTGTCGTGCTGCTCGAGCACGAGATCCCCGGCCACAGTGAGCGCACTCGAGTACGACGAACTGCTCATTCGCGCGACGGTGTATTCGTGGATGCGGCGGCCCAGCCGGTCGTATGCGAACTTCGCGAGCTGCTCGCCCTCGATCTTCACGAGGCTTCCCCGGGGGTCGAACCAACTCTTGCTCGTGATCGTGTCCGTCGATGCGCCGGCGACGATCTCGTGGCGCGTGCTCTTCCAAGCGCGCCCGCGCTCGTCAAAGGCCTGCTCGGTGAGCGCGAGCCGGTTCGTCGTCACGCTCGTCGGATCACTCGTCGCGCTCAATCCGCTCGCAGATGAATAGAGCCCGGTCGCGAGCACGCGTCCAAGATGATCGAACTTCCGCAGCACATGCGGTGCGACGGGGTTCACGGTCAGCACCGCATGACCGTTTCCATCGAACTGGCTCGAGGTCTGGCGCTGGCCGGTGGTCGAGCCTTGCACGAAACTCGTGGTCTGCGTCGGCAGACTCATCGCGGCGTCCGAGCCGCCGTCGTAGACGACCTCCTGCACCTTGACCATGTTGAATGTCCCGGAGGTCTCTCCCCCGGGAAACGCCGCGTCGTTGTCGTTCGTGCCGACCCACTGCGAGATCGTTCGTCCGAGCTTGTCGAAGACCGTGCGTGAGATCGTGCCGTCGGCGGACTTCGTACGCCAGCGCCGACCAGCGTCGCTGTAGGCGAAGGTCGTGGCGTCAAAGTTAGTGCCGGAAGCTCCGGCCCCGGAAGTGGGAATCTCGAAGTAACTCCGCGACTCCTGGAGCTGCGTTCCGGAAGACTCGAAGATGCTTGTCTGCATCCGCGCGAGAGTTCCGTCGAGGACGGCCGTGATCGGGTCGGAAGCGTTGTCGTCGATCTGAGCGCCAGGGGCGGCATTCGTCTGGTTGCCGTCGAAGGCGATCGCGCCGCTGAACACGCTTCGGTTCGCGAGGTTCGACACGCGATAGCCCGCGGGTCCGTGATAGATCGGCGTTCCGCCAGCCTCGAAGTCGGGATACCCAAGCGTCACCATCCGCTGATCGGCCAGGCGCGTATAGGCGTGCTTCTGCACGCGCATCCCGGCAGCACTCGATGCATTCGCGAAGAGCGTGACGGTGTCCAGCCGACCTTGATGATCGAATGCGTAGGTCGTGATCTGCCGCAGCCCGGCGCTCGTCTCCGTGATTCCGAAGTCGGTTCCGGGGTCGTCACCGGCGGCGAAGTCCGTGCCGTGGTTCGTCTGTGCGTCGGCGATCGACTTCACAAGCTGGCCACCGGAATAGCCGGAGTAGCTGAAGATGCCGTTCTCGTCCTCGCGGAACGCCATCGTCCCGTCAGCGCGCATGTAGGACTTCGTGATCGTCGCACTGTTGGAGCCGTTGTTGGCCGTTGTCACCGTCGGATTCGTGACCGTCTGCACCTTGACCATGTTCGCGGCCGCCCCGGAATGGAAGGTGTAAGCCAGCGAAGTCAGGATCGAGCCGGTGGTGCCCGAGGTGATCGCCTGCGTGTAGTGGCGATAGCTCGCGGGCAGCGCGCGCGGGACGGTGATGTCGCCGACCGTGATGGCCTGCGGACTTCCGGGGTAGGTCAGCGTCAGGTCGAGGTACTGCGTGCCCGAGGTGCCTGCAACGCTGTGCTTCGTCTCGACCACGAAACCCTTGAGATCACCCGAACTCACTCGGGTTGTCGTGAAGTACCGGCCCGCGCTTGATCGCGTCGTGAATGTCCCGGGCGAGTAGCTGAAGGCGCTGACGGTGTCCGGCGGCGCGATCGCCGTCACTGCGCCGAGCGAGTTCCGAGTAACGTCGGTGCTCCATTGCCCCGGCGCCGTGCCTCCGAGCGGGCTGCCGTCGGTTACCGCGCGCGAGCTCGCCTGCCCGACTTCGTGGAAGTACTGACTCAGGAACTTGTTCTCGTTCGAGGTCGCCGTCTCGCTCGGGAATACAACTTGCGTCACCGACTTCCAGGCCGTGTCGTAGCCCGAGTTGTCCGTGTAGCCGCTGTTTGTCCCGAAGACGAGCGTGTGCAGCCCGTCGCCGGCGCCGCCCGAGCAACCACAGGCGCCGTTCATCCAGAAGGTCTTGATCCGGCGCGACGAGTCATAGGTGAAGTACGCGCTCGCGTAGGGCTTCAGCGAATTCTCTGACGCGGTGAAGTGATCGTCGTCCCAGGTCGAGTCTCCGAAGTCGAACGCACGCACGCCCTCGGCATCGACGATGTACTGGATGAGATTCGGATGGCCGGGATTCGTGCTCGCGTTGAAGGTGCCCGTCCAATAGCGGTAGTAACGCTTGCGCACCAGATCGACGCTCGCCACGCTCGACGGCACGGTCACTGTCACCTGCTTGAGATTTCCTTCGTCGCCGAAGGTCGTTCCGCCACTCTGGTAGTAGGTGTAGTCCACCGTCGCGACCGTTGCGGTCACCGGGCTCGTCGCCCATGTGCCACTGGTCAGGCGCTCGCACAGGACCTGCGTCAACCTGATCGCGCCGCCGATCGCACTGCCGCTGTAGGTGTAGCTGTACCGGCGGTTCGCGGTGTCGTATGCCGTCGTAATTCGACCGCTGCCGTCGTAGCCCGCCGAGATCGCGGCGGCGCCGGAGGAGAGCGAGCCGACGTACGCAATGTTGCCAGCGGGATCGATCAACTTCCAGAGCTGGCCCTTCGCAGGATTCACGCTCGGGCTGTCGTAGTCATTGAACCCGAAGAACACCATCTGGTAGCCGTGCTGGCCCGTGTAGGTCCAGAGATCCGGCTGGCCCGTGTCGCCCGCCGTGAAGACGAAGCCCGCGACTGTTGCTGGCGCACCCGCCGCGGCGGGCGAAGCGATGGACGGAAGCGGAGCTCGATCCGATGACCGAGGGCGCGGTCATGACGCTCTTCGATCGACTCTACGCGCTGGAGGCGGATCGCGACGCAGATGGCGATCCGGCGCCCCGATTGGTGCCCCTCGACTCAGGGGCGAAGGCCGCGTGGATTGACTTCGTGAACGAACATGGCCAGGAGCAGCTCGCCTTGGTTGGCGAGGAGGCCGCAGCGTGGAGCAAGCTCGAGGGGTATGCGGCGCGGCTTGCGCTCGTGGTGCACCTGGCCCGTGCGGCGGCTGAGGACCCCACGCTCACCGACGCCGACACCATCGATGCCGCGAGCATCGCCTCGGGCGTGCGGCTCTCGCGCTGGTTCGCGTCGGAGGCCCGGCGCGTCTACGCCACGCTCGCCGCCGATGACCAGGAGCTCCAGACGCGGCAGATGATCGAGCTGCTCGAGCGCCAGGATGGCCCCGTCACGCCACGGGAATGGCAGCGGCTGCGTTCACTCAAGAAACGGGCGGAGGCCGTGGCGGAGCTGGACGCTCTGGCTGCGGCAGGGCTCGGGGCCTGGCACGACGCACTACCCGGGACCAAGGGTGGCCGCCCCACGCGGCGGTTTGCGCTGGCAGGAGTAATGCGCGCCTCTGACGAAACCTCCCCTCCGGCGACGAAACCTCGGGGCCAGAAAACGGCCTCCTGAGGCCGCCAGGGCCACTTTCGAGCCGTTCCGGGGGGTTTCGTCAGTTTCGTCAGTGTCAGAAGAGGGTCCGCGCGAAAACAGCGACTTGAGGTCCGGGCCGGTTTGAGGCTCAGTGTCTCCACGGAAGGCGACAGCGCATGGCAAGCGTCACGACACGACCCAACGGCAGTCGTTTCATCTCCTTTCGAAGCCCTTCGGGAGCGATGCGGCATATCACGCTCGGCAAGATGCCGAGGCGGTATGCCGACGCGCTCAGGGTCAGGATTGAGGACCTTCTCGCGGCCATGCTGCTTCACCATGCGCCCTCTGACGAAACCTCCCGCTGGTTGAAGGCGCTCAATGACCGGATCTACGACAAGCTGGTCGCCGTGGAGTTGGCGCCCGAGCGGCAGTCGACCACGATCGGCATGCAGATCGAGCGCTACATCGAGGAGGGCCGGGATCGTCTCAAGCCCGGCAGTCTCCAGAAACTGGAACAGACCGGAACGAAACTGCGAGCGTTCTTCGGAGCCGACACGTCGCTTCGGAAGATCACCCCTGATCAGGCCTCGGCGTGGCGTCGCTGGCTCAAGGAACTCGGTCTCTCCGAGGCAGCGATCCGGACCCACTGCGGAAACGCGAAGACGATCGTGGGCGAGGCGGTACGCCGCAAGGCGGTCGACGCGGACCCGTTCGCTGAGCTCGCGTCCGGAGCCACGGCAAGCCGCTACACGCGGTACATCACCCCTGACGAGATCGCCCGCGTCATCGATGCCTGTCCAGACGACGAGTGGCGACTTCTCTTTGGTCTCGCTCGGTACGCGGGCCTGCGAGTCTCCAGTGAGTCGCACCTGCTCACCTGGGCCGACGTCGACTTCAATCGGGGACGCCTTGTCGTGCGAAGCCCCAAGACCGAGCGGTGGGAAGGTCATGGCGAGCGCGTGGTGCCAATCACGGCGCCGCTCATGGCGCTCCTGCAGGCACGGTTCGACTCCTGTCCCGAAGGTGAAGAGCGATTGATCACCATGAATGGGAAGGGAGCCCTGATCAAACCCGTGCGACGCATCTGGGCCCGAGCTGGCGTCGAGCCTTGGCAGCGGCTCTGGCAAACGCTGCGCTCGAGCTGCGAGAAGGAATGGGCCATGAGCTTCCCGCAGTTCGCCGTGAGCAAGTGGATCGGTCACAGCATCGAAGTGAGCGGACGGCACTACGCCAACGCCGTCCCCGATGAGCTCTACGACAAGGCCGCGCACAGCGCGCAGCGCCAGGCGCAGCGCGATCTGCAAGAAACGAGCGGAAGCGTCCGGAAGCTCGTCGAGAGCGCATGAGCGACGATCGCTCGCAAGGTTGGTCGTTGCCAAGCCTTGCGAGATCGTTCCGCTCCTTGCGGATGCGGACTGAAATGACCCCAAGGGGATTCGAACCCCTGTTCCATCCGTGAGAGGGATGTGTCCTGAACCGGGCTAGACGATGGGGCCTGAAGAGAGCGGAGTATAGACGCGCCTGGGGATAGTCTCAAGACATGCATCCTGCAGCGGACTTCCCGCGGCGCACGCCCGCAGGACCTGCGACGACCATCGACCTGAAGTGCTCCCCGGCGCCGCCGGGCGCATCGCCCCCGCTCATCCTCTTTGGCGGCACCTTCGATCCCATCCATCTGAGGCACATCGAGCTCGCAGAGCTGGCGAGGGACCTTCTTGGCGCGAGCGAGGTCCTTTTCATGGTGGCGCAGGTGAATCCGCAGCGGGTCGCCACGCCTCCCGCGCCGGTCAACGCACGAATGGACATGGTCCGCCGAGCCATCGAGGGGCGCCGGGCGCTCTCCGCGAGTGATCTCGAAGCGCAGCGGCAGGGACCGAGCTTTACCGTGGACACGCTTCGAGCCCTGCGCGCCGGTGGCGAGACGCGCCCCATCCGCCTCCTCATCGGCAGCGACCAGGCCCTCAACTTCCGATCGTGGCGGGAGCCCGAGGCGATCCTCACCATGGCCACGCCCGCAGTCGTCCTTCGCCCCCCGCTGTCGCGCGCCGACTTCGAGCGCGAGGCTGTGAAGCGGCATGAGCCCCGGCTTCTCGAGTGGCTTCTCCCCATCGAGCCTGTCGAGTGTTCAAGCTCCGAGGCGCGACGCCGCCTCGCCGCAGGTGAGCCAGTTGACGATCTGCTGCCCCGCGCCGTGGTCGACTATCTCGCGGATCGGCCGCTCTATCGGGGCGCATAGCCCTTGCGGTGCGTCGCCCGAGTCGCGCGGGTTGCATGCACCACCGTCTCGCGCTGGCTTCACATTGCCGTCCGCGCGGCGCTCGAGTCACTGGAGGTCGCTGCGGCGATGGCTCGCCGGCCTCTCCGACCAGGCGCGCATGGGACCGATGATCACTCTCGAAGGAGCCCCGGGAGAGTCGCCGCCCCGTATCCCGCAAGAATCCCGATGAGCATCGCACCGGTGCTGTAGATGGGGATGAAGAGGAACGCAATGACCGCGGTCGACGAGGCGTGGGCTCCACTGTAGATCGGATACCACACGGCGACATGGCCCGACACCATCACGAGGAGGATCCCGATCAGCCCGCCGATGACGATGGCGGCGTGACGCGCAGGCTCCATCCGCTCCGCGGTCGCCACGCACACGAGCGATAGCACCAAGAATGGGAAGAGGCCCAGCATCGCGACGAGAAAGAGGTTTTCACCCTCGGCGAATTGCCGACGGAGAACTTCCGCAAGCGCGACTTGCACGCTGTGGTGCGCCACGAAGACCTCGAGTGCGACGATGACCAGCGAGGGCACGAGCAAGCCGAAGGCGAGGATCGCCGCCGACCAGCCGAGCGCTCGATGGACTTCACGGCTCATGGTTGTTCACTCATTGGGCGCGCGGGTCATGCGAAGCTCACAGAACTCCCCCGACGACTCGGCGAGGGGACCAATCCTCGCCATGGCCACGAGAGTCACCACGACTCGACCGACACGCGGTGAACCTCGCTCTTCGTGCGCCGCAGCGGAAGTTCGGAAAGTTCCGGCGGACGCTCGTCAAAGGCCACGCGATCGGTGGCGTACATCACCTGGAAGCGCCACTCCGGCATGCCGTCGAGCACCTGCTCGACCATGGCGTTGAGATCGGCCAGCGAACGGGCGCTCGCCCAGATGTTGACATAGGCCCCCTTGCCGCTGTTGGGTTCCTTCGTCGACTCGACCACGGCCACGGCGTTCCAGAGTGTCATCCCGAGCGATCGGCCGCGCTCATCACGGTTGTTCTCCGGGTCGACATCGAGCTCGAGGTCCCACGCTTCGCGCAACTGGAGCAGCACTTCGTGCAGGTCGGGGGATTGCTCATCCTCGATCTCGAGCACCTCGCGGACCTGCGACGGCGGGTCCCTCTCCATGTCATCGGGAGGCCATGTCTCGGGGACCTCGCGCAGTCCGTGCCTTCGCAGCATCCGCTCGATGTCGGGGCGGAAGTCGATGGGCACATACAGCAGCAGCCCCTTCCAGTTGTCGAGGAAGACCTCGACGAACGGCTCCTCGGCGTTGGCGCCCGCACCGAGTGACGCATCCTCCATCAGGATGGGCTCGAACTCGTCCCAGACATCAAGAAACTCATCGAGCGGAATCGGTTCGCGCCCGACGAAGACATCAACCGTCCGGTACGCATCGGTCGAGTCGATCTCGACGATCGGCGTGACCTCATCAGGCAGCAGCCCGAACGCCTCGCGCACAAGCCCGCGAATGCGCTCGTGGCTCGCGACCACATGAAAGACATAGTGGTCGGGCCCCTCCTGACCGCCTTCGCGGTAATCAATGGTGAATCCCTGCGTCGGTGGCTTGAGATTCACCGGCTCGATGCCGAGCGGGAGCGCAAAGCCGTCGATGACTGAACGCTTGAGATCCTGGCGAAGTTTGAACGCTCTCATGGTGAAACTGACCGCGACCGAACCATCGTACGCCAGCGATCTCGAAACTCCGCTCGTCTATCGGACATCATCGCCTTCGACGACATCCTTGAGCGATGGGAAGGCGTGGCCCTTCATCTGCCCGGCCTTCAAGCGGCGGATGTAGTCGTGATAGGCCCGCATCGCCATCGGCGCGAAGATGATCATGATGGGGATGTTGGCCCAGAGCATGACGCCGGTGCCGAGGGCGGTGATGCCGTCGAGCTCGGTGTCGGTGGTGATGAACCCGACCGTCGAGAGGATGATGAGTGCGCAGTAGATGAGCTTGTAGGGGAAGACTCCACCCTGGCCGACCAGGTAGACGACCGCCTGCTCGCCGTAGTAGCTCCACGAGATCATCGTCGAGACGGCGAAGAGCCAGCAGGCGATGGTGACGAGCCACATCCCGAGGCCCGGATAGGCGCGGTCGAAGGCGTGGCCGGTCAGCGCCGCCCCGACGAAGGCGTTGAAGACTTCGGGCCCGTCAGGTCGAAGCGGATCGGAAGCCACGAACGACATCGGCTTCCACGCGATGTGCAGGTCGCCGTCGACATTCACGACCACTCCGTGGAGTCGTCGCATATCGCGCCCTGTGTTCGCGTCGTCACCGCCACCGCGCACGACCAAGAACACGGTGTTGCGCTCGGCCCACGGGCCCGTGATGCGCGCCGCCTCCGGCATCTTCTTCGGCGCCGCTGTCACGGAGAGCGTCCAGACATCGTCGCATGGCCCCATCTGCCTGACATCGCGGAGCGGCCACTCTCGATAGGGACTTTCACCGATGCCTGGATTGCCGTTCAGGAATCCGACCACCTCGGCATCGACCTTCATGATGCGACCTTCAATGCTCCGCTCGCGCCGACCATCGATGACGGTGATCGAGTCGGCGTGCACCATCGTCGGGGTCTCATCGAACTTCGCCTCGGCGCCACGATTCCACGCGCCGCTCAGCAGCACCACGAGACTGGTGAGCGTGCACACCACGATCGTGTCGATGAACGGCTCGAGCCCTGCGACCACGCCCTCACGCACGGGCTCGTTGGTCTTCGCGGCGGAGTGGGCGACAGGTGCCGAGCCCTGACCCGCTTCGCTTGAGAAGAGCGCTCGCTTCATCCCCCACAGGAAGGCGTAGCCCGCGGTGCCCCCGAGGAACGCGCCGCTCGCCTCGCTCGGATTGAACGCGCTCTTGATGATGAGCGCGAAGACCGCCGGCACATCGCCGATGTTGACCGCCACCACATAGATGGCCGCGAGCAGATAGAGCCCGCACATGAGCGGCACGAGACGACCCGCGACGGCACCGATCCGCTTGATGCCTCCCACGATGACCGCGCCGACGATCAGGGCGAGCACGATGCCCACGCCGACCTTCGGAATGGTCGGGAAGTAGCTGGTGGTGATCTCGGCGACATTCCACGCCTGGAACATGTTGCCGCCGGTGACGGCGGAGATGAGAAGCGTGATGCAGAAGATGCCGCCAACCAGCGCACCAAGCGGCGCGAGCGCCGGGCTGATCTTCCTGAAGCCCTCCTTGGCCACCCACATCGGACCACCGTGCGGATTCTCCGGGTCGTCGGTGTTGCGGAAGAGCATCGACTGGATGACCTCGGTGAGCTTCAGGGCCATGCCGAAGATGCCCACCATCCACATCCAGAAGACGGCGCCGGGTCCGCCGAGGGCGATCGCGACCGCCACGCCCGCGATGTTGCCCAAGCCGACCGTCGCCGAGAGCGCCGCGGAGAGCGCCTGGAAGTGATTGATTGCGCCGGGGTCGTCCTTGTTGTCGTAACGGCCACGAATGACCGCCACGCCATGCGTCAGCGCTCGATACTGGCTGAAGCCGCTCCACACGGTGAACACGATGCCCGCACCAAGAATGATGTAGAGCACAAGGTTGTGCCAGAGCACCTTGTTGACGAGGTCGAGCAGCGAGTTCAGCGTTTCCATCCTGTCAGGCTCCGGGGGTTCGTCGCGGCGATGCACTCGCCACAGGATCGTTCGCGCGCTTGGTCGCCGCGCCAGTTCCGAGCGAATCCGTCGGCGCACCGACAGGGTCGATCGTGGGGGACGCATCAGGGAGCGATGCCGGCGCGGCGGCGCCTTCGCCCTTGGCCGACCATGTCCCCTGGTCCATCAACTCAAGGAGAAGCTTCGCCGCCTCCTCGTCCGGGGAGTGCCCTCGGAAACGCGCGGCGACGCGCTTGAGGTCTTCGCTCGCCTGCGCCATGCGGCGCGAATCTTGAAGGAGGTGATCCGCGGCCTCGGTGATCGCCCTGGCACCGCCCCAATGCGGCACGAACTCCGGCACGACTCTCCGCTCAGCGATGATGTTCGGCAGCAGTCGATTCGGCGTGCGCAGGAGCAGTGCTGCTCCGATCCGACTGAGCAAGCTCACCTTGTAGACACCCACCATCGGCTTGAACTGCCGAGTGAGGTCGAGCGAGACGGTGCCGCTGACCGTCAGCGCCAGCTCGCACCAGGCGATGGCCGCGTCGAGATCGCCTGCGATGACATGCAGGCCAGTGGGGAGACTCGGAACCAAATGCCGGACGAGGCGCGCATGAGCGTCCGTCGCGCAGCAGATCAACCCGACGGTTCCGCGATGACGATCCTGGAGATCGGTGAAGCTGCGCACCAGCAGGCGAAGATTTCGACTCACTTCGCTCGTCCGACTCCCGGGAAGAAGCAGAATGCGCGGGGTGCCCGTCGGCAGCGTGCCGCGACGGGAGTCGATATCGAAGCGCGGCAGGTCGCGGTTGATTCGGGGATGACCGATGAACTTCGCAGGAACCTGGCGCGCCCGAAACCACGCCTCCTCGAAGGGCAGCAGGCAGAGCACGCCCGAGGTGAGTCGTCGCAGCTTCTTCAAGCGCCACTCCCCCCAGGCCCAGAGTTGCGGCGCGACCAGATGCGCACTCCGCACCAGGCGCCGATGCGCCACCTTGCAGATCGGAAAGTTGGCCGCGGGCGAGTCGACGGCCACATGCAGGTTGACCTTGTACTGTCCCATCCATCGGCTGATGCGCCCGATCTCCCGCCGCACGGCGAACAGGCGCGACAGCGAGGAGAGCCCCATCACGCCATCGGCGGCGCTCTCCTCGATGATCTCCGCCCCGGCCTCCCGCATGCGGGGACCGCCCCAGGCGCAGATTCGAAGTGATGAATCCGCCGCTCGCAGGGCCGCGATCACAGGGGCGGCGTGGGCATCCCCGGAGGGCTCAAAGGCGGTAAAGAGGATCACCGCCTGCCGAGCTCGATCGTCCGTTGGGGCTCCACCCATCGCGGCACAAGGTACCATCCCTGCCCTTCCATGCTGAAGCGCACCCACTCCTGCGGTCTCATGCGTCCTGACCACGCCGGCCGAGAGGTCGTCCTTTGCGGATGGGTCAACACCTATCGCGATCAGGGCAAGGGGCTCATCTTCATCGACCTCCGCGATCACGAAGGACTCTGCCAGGTCGTCTTCGATCTCGAGGATGTCAATCCGGAGGTGGTCGCCACCAGCCGCGCCCTGCGCCGCGAGGATGTCATCGGCGTGAAGGGTGTCATTCGCCGACGGGCGGGCGATCCGAATCCGAAACTCGCCACCGGCGAGGTCGAGCTCCTGGCCACCGAGCTCGAGGTCTTCAACAAGGCGGAGAATCCGCCGATCCTCCCCGATGAGTACGAGTCGGAGAAGATCGCCGAGGAGATCCGCCTGCGGTGGCGCGCCATCGACCTGCGGCGGCCCCGCATGCAGCAGATCCTCCGCACGCGAAGCCGCGTGACGAAGGTCACGCGTGACTACTTCGCGGGCCATGGCTTCGTCGAGATCGAGACGCCCTGTCTCATCAAGACGACCCCGGAGGGAGCGCGCGACTTCGTTGTGCCGAGCCGCCTGCATCACGGCCTCTGGTACGCCCTTCCGCAGAGCCCGCAGCTCTTCAAGCAGGTGCTGATGGTCGGTGGATTCGACCGCTACATCCAGATCTGCCGCTGCTTCCGCGACGAAGATCCTCGCGCCGACCGACAGGCTGAGTTCTCGCAGATCGACCTCGAGATGAGCTTCGTCGATCGCAGCGATGTCATGGCGATGATGGGCGGATTTGCGCGGACGCTGTGGCGGGAGATCCTCGGCCACGAGATCGGCGAGATTCCCGTCATGACCTGGCGCGACGCGATGGAGCGCTTCGGCATCGACCGTCCCGACACCCGCTTCGGCCTCGAGATCCGGGATGTAAGCAACCTCGCCGCCCGCACCGAGTTCAGTGTTTTCCGCGATGCCCTTGCGAAGTCACGAGGCCATCGTCGCGGTGCAGTCAAGGCCGTTCGTGTGCCCGGTGGCGCCGAGAAGGTCACGCGCAAGATGCTCGACGGCTATGGCGAGTTCGTGAAGAACTTCCGCGCTGGCGGCCTCCCCTCGGTGAAGGTGGCGGCGGGCGCCGCATCTCCCGGCGGTTCGGCGCCATGCTTCGAAACCGGCTGCGCGAAGTTCCTCGAACCCCTCGGCCGCGAGTTCGTGGAGCGACTTGGACTCGAGCCCGGCGACCTGGTGCTCTTCGGCGCCGACCACTGGGACATCTGCACCAAGGCGTTGGGCGAGCTTCGTCTGCGCCTCGGGCGTGATCTCGGCCTCATTCCCGCGGGGCGCTGGAACTTCCTCTGGGTCATCGACTTCCCGATGTTCGAGTGGGACGACGATGGACGCCGCTGGGTGGCCATGCATCACCCGTTCACGAGCCCCAACCCGGACCAATTCAACCTGCTCGAATCAGATCCCGGCGCCTGCCTGAGCGCGGGATACGACCTCGTCCTGAACGGCAGTGAGATTGCCGGAGGATCAATCCGCATCCACAGGATGGATGTCCAGGAGAGAGTCTTCCAGCTCATCGGCCTCTCCAAGGAAGAGGCTCAAGGCAAGTTCGGATTCCTCCTTGATGCGCTGCGGCATGGCGCGCCGCCTCATGGAGGAATCGCGTTCGGACTCGATCGACTGGTGATGCATCTGTGTCAGACCGACAACATCAGAGATGTCATGGCGTTCCCGAAAACGCAGTCGGGACAGGACCTGATGATTGGCGCGCCCGGTCCCATCGATCAGTCCCAGCTTGATGAACTTCGAGTGAAAGTTCTTGAGGACCCAACTTGACGGTGGGACCGATCGATGCCATACTAAGTCAAGCAAGTCTGCCCCCGGAAGCTCCCGGCTGAGCCGCAAGGTTCGCCGGGAGTTTTTTCTTGCATGATCGTTCGGCGGGCGGCGTGATCGACTCGTGCGGCAACCAACGCCTCTTCCAAGGCAAAGGGCCCCGGCCGTGGTCGGCCGAGGCCCGTCGTGGCTTCATCAGGAGTCTCGCTGAGCGGGATGCGCGCAAGGCCACACGCTCATGCCGATGAAGCGGTCCCTGCCATTCACCGGCACGCTCCCCACGCCCCGAGCAGGAGCGCCAGATCGGCGCCGTCCACGAATCCATCGCCATCGATGTCTCCGGGGCACCACTGACAGGCGCCCCACGAGCCAAGAAGCAACGCCAGATCAGCCCCGTCGATCACGCCATCGAAGTTCAGGTCCTCACGGCACACGACCATCGTGGCGCCGGGCTCGAGCTCGTCGACCGGCACATTCCACCACGAGCTGTCATCGAGATCGGGCTCCGCGATTGACCGGCTCCGAGCGACTCGCAGCCCGCGCCCTGCGTGCGAGTCGTCGAACGCGCGAGTCGGCGATGGGACCCACTCGCGCTCGGTCGACCTTGCATAGCGATGCACGCTGCCTGCAACGACGGCGTGGAGCCGACAGCGGTCGTCGAAGTCCAACGATGTGATCTCCTCACCACCGAGCTCGGGGCAGAAGGTGTGGAAGTCGGCGCTTGCGTCGCGTGAGTCGAAGCCGTACACGCACGCACTGGATTTCGTGGCGAACCAGGCCGAACCGTCGCCGTGGCAGACCGCCATGACCGCGCCGTCACCAACGGGCACCGTCGAAGGAACGCTCTGCACGCGCGGCGTCGAGCCCCTGGCAAGATCCGCGGGCAGTCGAAGAACCTGCTGCATGGAGGGGACCAGGACGACCACTTCGTCGCTGCCGTCGTCGTAGGCGATGGCTCCGCCTTCTCCGGGCAGCTCGTAGGTCGCCAGTTCGATCGCCTCTGGCTCCGCGACCGGATCGACCCCGATCCTGCGCACAGTCGTCCCGGCGAGGATGTAGACATCGAACTGACGGCCGGTGGTCATGGCGCTCGCGCCCGGCGTGACGAGCAGCATCTGATCGGGGAATCCGAATCGTGTCAGGTGGAGCGACGCCGGCACGGCGCCGTCGCCCTTCGTCAGCACGAAATGGCCGAGTTGATCATGGGTGGGGTGAACATCGGCAATAACCGACGCCGGAGGCGCCGGGTGGGGAATCGGGCCGGGAAGGTTGATCGCGAAACCACTGGGATTCAGCGGAAAGGCCAGGATCTGCGTGTCACTGAAGCTCAGCCCCACGGCCGGCCAGTAGATGCCGATGTTGTCAACGATCCGGATTCCGACGGTCTGCGCAGGGCTGAAGTCGAGGACCGTCACCGTTCGGGTCTGGAACCCACCGCCGACAGTGAACTCGAACTGCAGGTTGGTGGTCTCGGCGCGGTTGTAGACATAGTCTGATTGCGTGAAGATGCTGCCGCCCTGACCGGGGTCGCGATAGAGCACGAACGACTCCGTTGCGTTGCGGACTCCCGAGGCGAAGGTGACCAGGTGCCCGTTGCTCCGGGTGACGGCGGGAAACTGGCCGGACCCCTGGCCCGGCTGAATCGTGTATCGCCCCCAGCCCATGCGAATGAGCGGCTTCCACGGGTGCGTCGCAAGGAGGGCGATGAAGTTGTCGGTCGGGAGAAACGCGCCGTTTCCGGCGAGCGCGACGATCGTGAGCTGGTCGGCAGCTTCGCCGAGGAACGCCAGCGTGCCATTCATCGCAGCGCTTCCACCTGTGCCGCACGGGAGGCCGCCACCGGGGGACACTTGCATGAGACTCCCGAGCCCTCCCAAGAGCGTCGTCATCTCGTCGTAGTTCTCAGGAAGACCGTAATTGGTCGTTCCCGGTGGCAAGGTCGGCATGCCATGGTTCGCGGCGTAGCTCAGGATGTTCATCACCGACGTCGGGTAGCAGTGACAGAGGCCGTTGTTCGGCAGCCCGTCGCGGGCCTGATCAAAATCAGGAATGCCGATCCGGAGGTACTGATACTGGGTGGCTGAGGTGTAGTTTGAGATCAGGACATTGCCAGCGGCCATGGCCGCAAGGGCGAGCGTGGCGGCTCCGGCAAGACCTCGAGACTGAACGCGCATTGGTCGGACACTCCTTGTTGATGGATGTGCATGAACCGACTCGGACGATCGAGTCGGCGTCCCCAGAAACGCGGAGGCCAGCGCAGCGTCGCGCCAGAAAACTCCGTGGATTCCGCGCCGGCGGTTCATCGACCCGCTTGATCGTGGCGGACCGTTCAGAGGGTTTCGGGACCTGAGATCGCTGATCAGCGAGGTGCCGCAGCCGTGTTCGAGTGCGGCCGGACCCGGCGCGAGGGACCTACACTCGCCCCTCTCGGAGACGGTGTCGACGAAGCATGATCCATGCGCTGGAGTGTGACCTGGTGCGACTCGAGGAGCACGACGGAGAAGGAGCACCGGATACCGCCCTCGCGGTCGTGGCCCAGCGTCTCTACGAGCAGCTTCACCGGATCGCCGAGCAGCAACTGCGATCCGAGCGGGCCGGCCACACACTCCAGCCGACCGCGCTGGTCCACGAGGCCTACCTTCGACTCCTGAATCAACGCGATGTCGACTGGGGGAGTCCCTCGGCTGCTCTCGGCCTCGCAGCAGCCACCATGCGGCGCGTGCTGGTGGACCACGCTCGAAGCCGGGCCGCTCTCAAGCGAGGCGGCGGCGCCGGACGCATCACGCTCTCTGGTGTCGAAGGTCCCTCTCTCGAGCCCGGAGTCGATGTCCTGATGCTCGAGGAAGCCCTTCGCCGACTCGCCGAGATCGATGACTTCAAGGCGAAGATCGTGGAGCTTCGCTTCTTTGGTGGGTTGACGACTCAACAGGTCTCCGAGGTCCTCAATCTCCCGGCTCGAAGCGTTGATCGAAAGTGGGCGGCGGCCCGCGCCTGGCTCTTCCGTGAGCTGAGCCGCTGACGATGTCGGGCACCCGCGACACCCCGGAGCGGCAGCGCGCTGCGCAGGAGATCCTCGAGTCCATTCTCGACTTGCCGCCGGCTGAACGGCTCGCTGCCGCGTCGGCGCGGGCGAGCGGCGATGCCGATCTCCTCGACGACATTCAGTCGCTCCTTGTGGCGCACGGCAGTGCCGCGGGCTTTCTCGAAGGACCCTGTCACTCGGAGCTGACCGTGCGGCCCGTCGAGACGGATGGGCTGATCGGTCGCACGATCGGTTCGTTTGAGTTGATCGAGCGCGTCGGTCAGGGCGGCATGGGGGCGGTCTACAGGGCGCGCCAGCACTCACCGCGGCGCGATGTCGCGGTGAAGATCGCGCTCCGCGCACTCACGCCATCGGCCGTGCGGCGATTCCGCTCCGAGGGCGCCGCACTGGCCAGGCTCCAGCATCCGTGCGTGGCCACCGTCGTCTCGAGCGGTGTCGACGAGACACTCGGACTGGCGTGGATCGCCCTCGAGTTCATCGACGGCGCCAGATCGATCACCGACTTCGCGCAATCGAAGTCACTCGCGCTTCGGGAGCGGCTTCAGCTCTTTCAGGAGGCATGTCTCGCCGTCCATCATGCCCATCAGAAGGGGGTCATTCATCGCGACCTGAAGCCGTCGAACATTCTTGTTGGCGGCGACGGGCGGTTGAAGGTGATCGACTTCGGCATCGCCCAGCTCCGGGAGCCCGATACAGGACGCCCTGTCTCGACCACCGCCACACACACGGGCATCCCTCTTGGCACGCTGGCGTACATGAGCCCCGAGCAATGTGTCGGCGAGGGCGCCGATGTCCGAAGCGATGTCTTCTCGCTCGGAGTCGTGCTCCATGAACTGCTCTCCGGCCAGGTTCCGCTCGAACTCGACGGCGTCACGCTTGAACGCGCCCTGCGATTGATCAGGGATCAGCCCCCGCCACCTCTTCGACGCCACGCTCCAGACGCACCGCGCGATCTTGAAGTGATCGTTGCAACCGCCATGGAGAAGGACCCGGGTCGCCGGTATGCATCCGTGGCCGCATTCGCCGAGGACATCGGTCGCTTCCTCTCAAGCCGACCGATCGAGGCACGACCTGCGCCATGGACACACCATCTGGCCCTCTTCGCGGCGCGGCATCGCGTGGTTGTGGGGGCGGCAGCCGTGGTGGTGCTGGTGCTGCTGTCCGCGATCTGGGTGAGTCTGCAGTTCGCATGGAAGGCGGAGAGGGAAGCCGCCTCGCGCGCTCGAGCCGAGGCGCTGGCGATCGCGGAGCGTGACGAAGCGACTCGATTGGCCTATCGAGGCACCATGGCTTCCGCTGAAGCGGCGCTTCGCGCAGGCGAGTACCGTCGCCTGCGCGAGCGACTGGCCGAGGCGCCGACTCACCTGAGAGGCTGGGAGTGGCGCTACTTGAAGGCCCAGTCCGAGCCGGGACTCATGGTCGTGCATGGCGCCGGACGGCGCTTCGGCGTGGTGTGGCTCAGCGACGGCGAGACCCTTGCCTCCGCCACCGTCGACGGTGTTGTGGAACTCATCACGATTCCACGGCAGGACCTCGATCAATCACCGCCGACGGGTCGAACGACCGAGGCGCCTCAGAGTGCGCCGGAGCAGCGGGCAGCGCTGGAGGTCGGCGCACGAGTGGTGGCGATCGCGCGCCTTCCCGACGATCGCATCGCCATCGGCAGCGATGAGCGGCAACTGCTCTGGTGTCCGAAGCAGCAGGAGACCGTCGCCCTGTCCAGCGATGGTGTCTCCACGCATGCCCTCGATGTCACCACCGACGGAAGCCTGCTGCTCTCCGCACGCGAGTCGGGCCTCGAAGCTCGATCGCTCCCCGGCGGCGAGCTGCTCTGGCGCGCCGATCTCGGTCCTGTGCGCTGCGTCGCGGCACACCCTGGCCACGAGCGTGTCGCCGCCGTGGGCTTCGCGCGCGGTGGAGGAGCGCTGATCGACCTCGAGCGCGGTCGCACGCTTGCGCTCTGGGAGGATCGGCCTGAGAGCGTCTTCGCCGTGTGCTGGTCGTTGGATGGTCAGTCGATCGTCTACGGTGACGGCCGGGGCGACCTGATCCTGTGGGACGGACGAAGTGAGGTCAGGCGCGTTCCCGGCCATGAC
This sequence comes from Phycisphaeraceae bacterium, assembly GCA_019636735.1. Taxonomy (NCBI): domain Bacteria; kingdom Pseudomonadati; phylum Planctomycetota; class Phycisphaerae; order Phycisphaerales; family Phycisphaeraceae; species Phycisphaeraceae bacterium. The sequence goes on along the minus strand of JAHBWY010000002.1, from coordinate 471,118 downwards.
CGCGAAACCAGGGCACTTCGACGGGACCCCGCTCGAGGCCTCCTCGTCAGCGCGAGCGGCGATCACCGAGCGGCGACATGGGACGGCGACCTTCTGCCGCAGCGCGTGCTCGCGGGCCATCACGAGTTGGTCTTTGATGTTGCCATCTCGCCGGATGGGTCCCTTCTTGCCACTTCCGGCTGGGATGGAGCGATTCGGATCTGGCCTGCGGAGCCCGCGTCGCCGGACGGCGTGACCATCCACGATGGTCCGCTTCGCGCGATGGCGCTCTCGCCGAGTGAGCGCACATTGGCCCTCGCTGCCGGTCGCGGTCCGCTTGAGCTTCGTGATTCGGCGACGCTCGAGCTCATCGGTTCACTCGATCTCCCCTCCCCGGCCAGCGGCGTCGCCTTTCATCCTCGAGAAGAAGTCGCCGCCGTGGCGCTGGCCGATGGCGAGGTTCTCCTGCTCTCGACCGCGTCGTGGAGAGTCGAACAGCGCCTCCGCGCTCCGCAGCGTCGGCTTGCGGGTCTCAGTTTCTCAAGCGACGGCAGCCGTCTGGCGGTCGGAAGCGCGATGGGCGGTCTGCATATCTGGCGTCGCCGCGAAGGGCCCTCGCCCGCTGACGAGGTCACGGCATACGAGTTCGAGCGGTCGCTCCCCGGGCACGCGCGTGGAACATGGAGCGTCATTCCAGGTCACGACGCGGAGACGATCTTCTCGTGTGGATGGGATGGAGCGGTCGCTCGCTGGGACCTTCGGGAAGGCGGCACCCGGTGGATCACACGCGCCCACACGGATGCCGTGTACAGCCTCGCCCTCCACCCGGATGGATCTCGGCTCGTCAGCGGCGGACGCGATCAGCGCATGGTGGTCCTCGAGACGACGAACGGCGAACCGATTCGGGTCCTTGAGGGCCATGGACAGTGGCCCGTCGCGCTGGCATTCGATCGCCTGGGAGAGCGGCTCTTCTCCACATCGTGGTTCCTGGACATCAAGGTGTGGGACTTTGCGCGAGGCGAAGACCTGCTGACCCTGCATTGCGACGACGAAGCAGCCCTGCGATCGATGGTCCTCGGGAGTGGTCGAGATGAGCTCTTCCTGGGAACCGGACGAGGCACGCTCTTGCGACTCTCGCCTCACCATGTGCGTGATCGACGCGACCTCTCACCGATCGTCCGGCCCGTGGCACCTCGACTTGATCCGCCGATCGAGTGAGCCGTGAATGTGGTGATCTGCGAGCCCGAGCGCTCGACCATGAGTCCACGCGCACCGTCGCTCAGTGCACGCCCTGAGCGGCGAGCCAGCGCTCCGCGTCGAGCGCGGCCATGCATCCCATGCCCGCCGCGCTCACCGCCTGTCGGTAGACAGAGTCCGCCACATCACCCGCGGCGAACACGCCTTCGAGGTTCGTGGCGCTGGAGCGCGTCCGAAGGTGGACATAGCCCTTGTCGTCGAGTTCCACGCCGCTGCCGGCGAGGAACTTCGTCGCCGGTGAGTGGCCGATGGCAATGAACAGTCCACGCACCGCGAGACGCCGTCGCTCGCCGTTGCGAGTGTCTTCAAGTTCAAGCGCCTCGATGCGCTCCTGCCCGATGACATCGTGCACCGCCGTGTGCCAGTGCACCTGAGCCTTGGGGTGCCCGAGAATGCGAGCCTGCATCGCCTTGCTCGCGCGAAACTCACCGCGTCGGACCAGCAGGTGCACCTTGCTCGCAAACTTCAGGAGGTAGCTCGCCTCTTCCATGGCGCTGTCGCCGCCGCCCACGACGGCGAGTTCCTGATTGCGGTAGATCGGCAGCGCACCATCGCAGACGGCGCAGGCGCTCACCCCGCCACCGCTTTGTGCGAGTCTCAACTCATTCGGAAGGCCCAGCCAGTTCGCAGTCGCACCGGTGGCGATGATGACCGAGTGAGCACTGATCGCTCGCGCGCCTTCGGTGCTTTCCTCACCATCGTCGCGAACCAGCAGGGTGAATGGCCGCTTCGAGAAGTCGCATTGCACGACATCCACCGAGTCGACCCTCGTTCCGAAGCGCTCCGCCTGCTTCTGGAACAGACCCATCATGTGAGGACCGTCGACGCCCTCGGGAAAGCCGGGATAGTTCTCGACCTCGGTGGTCAGCATCAACTGGCCACCGGGAAGGACCGGCGCCGGATTCTGCCGAGGGGTCCCGATGAGGCAGAGCGGTTCGAGATTGGCTCGCGCCGCGTAGATCGCGGCCGTCCATCCGGCTGGACCGCTCCCGATGATGACCACTCGTTCGACCTTGCCGTTCTCACCTGCGGTCATGCACAACTCCAGGATGCACGGATTCGACTTCGATGCGGAGCGAGGACGCGAGCCAACGGGCGTCGCGCCGACTCGAACATGCACGGGATCCGGCGCGGACGACCTCGCTCAATCGAGGATCCCCTGCTGCCGAGCCAGCGCCCGCAGCGCGGGGAAGACCACCAGATCGCCACCACGACCATCCGAGGTGTGCTCGACGCCGAGATTGTCGAGAAGGTTCGCGCCGATTGAATACAGCAGGAAGTCGCTGACATTGACCTCGCCCCACTCCGTCGTGACCTTGGTGGGACGGGGAAGCGTCCGATAGAGGAAGGGTCCGTTGTCAGGCATGCCGCGCGCGTCGAGGCGCTTGACGAATGGGTCGTAATTCAATCGCTTGACTGCATAGATCGGGAAGATCATGCCCAGCGTCGCCGGCCAGGTGCGGTTGGCCCTGTAGAAGCCGCTGAGGCCGGCGGCCAACGCGGTCCCGTTGATCTCCACCATGAGCCGCTGCCTCAACTCGAAGGTGGACTTCATGTCCGTCACGGTCAGCATGAGCGCGGCGTACTTGGTGGGATTGGTCTGACTCAGCACCGTCTCGAGTTCCTGAATGGGATCGAACGGTCGCATCCGCCAGCGTCGCCACCAGTCGTCATAGATGTATTCAAGGCGCTTCTCGCTGGCGTCGATGCTGCCATGCACGCTGGCCACGGTGCGCCAGAACTTCGCGGCACCGAAGAGCGCCAGCGGCTGATCGCGCGCTTGCAGCGGACCCCAGATCGCAGCGAATCGATCGGGATCAGCTTGACCGTCAGGTCCGAAGGTCTCCCGCAGCACCGCCACCTGAATGGCCCGATCTCCCTCGGGCATTTCGAGGCGACGCAGCCGCTCGAGATCGGCCTGTCGCAGCGCCGCGTACCCCTCGAGGCCCGCTCGCTGAAAGCTCTGCCAGGGAATCTTCTCAAGATTCGTCCACATGAAGTCACGGTTGACCGAGAGGCAATCCGAGAGCAGCTCCATGAAGAACGACTTCTCCCTGATCGTGCGCTGGTCGGCACCCTGCCGGAGAACTCGAAGGTTGGCGATGGCGATGTCGAACGCCTGGTCCCACTTCTCCTCCTCGCCGAGGCGGTACATCTCCGCCGTCGCGTAGGTTGCGACCATGAGCATGCGGTCGAGGTAGGGGTACTCGACCGCGCCCATCGTGCGCCCATCTCCGAGCCGAACGCAGAGTCCGGCCTCGACGAAGCGGGAGTCGATCAGGGAGCCGTAGGGCATCGCCAGCGCCGTCCCCTTCTGAGCCTTGAGGAGCGCTTCGCCGAGTGCCGAGTTCGCCTTCGCCCACTCCGAGACGCGCGACCAGCCGGTCATGCCGGGCCAGACCGTGGTCGGATTGAAGAGCGGCCCGACCGGTGCCGGAGGCGGAGTCGAAGCGAGGATCGCCTCAAAGAGCGGAAGGTAACTGCGGTTCTCCTTCGCGATGACATCGAACGGCGTGCTCAGCGATCGGGCGAGGACTCGCTCGTCGTTCTGGCCGGCTGCCGGGAGCGTCACGGCCAGAATGGCCGAAGCGGTCAGGAGACGAAGGGTGTGTCGGACGGACGACATGGGCATTCGCATCTCCGGGAAACGGGAAGTGAAAGGCTAGCACAAATGGCCACTTCTCCGTCACTGTGCCGCAGTCACCTTGGCTGCCGCTAGACTGGGCGACTCGACGGAGGCAACCCATGATCGTTGGCGTACCCAAGGAAGTGAAGAAGGATGAACATCGCGTCGGCATGCGCCCCGTGGGGGCGGAGGTGCTCGTCCGCGACGGCCACACGGTGCTCGTCCAGAGCAGCGCAGGCATCGGCAGCGGCTTCTCCGATGAGCAGTTCGAGGCCGCGGGCGCCACGATCGTGCCCGATGCAGCAGCCGTCTGGTCCCGTGCCGACATGGTCGTCAAGGTGAAGGAGCCGCAGCCGCAGGAAGTGGCGATGATCCGCGAGGGTCAGACGGTCTTCACCTATTTCCACTTCGCCGCGGACAAGGCGCTCACCATCGGGTGCCTGGAGCGCAAGTGCGTGAGCTGCGCGTACGAGACGCTGACGGACGATCGTGGCTATCTGCCGCTGCTCACGCCGATGAGCGAGGTGGCGGGCAAGCTCTCGGTGCAGGAGGGCGCGAAGTATCTCGAGCGCCCCTTTGGCGGGAAGGGCGTGCTGCTTGGAGGCGTTCCCGGCGTTGAGCCCGGCCATGTGCTCGTGATCGGTGGCGGCGTCGTCGGAACCTGCGCCGCGCAGATGGCCGCGGGACTCGGCGCGCAGGTCATCATTCTCGATGTGAACATCGATCGCCTGCGTCGCCTCGATGAGTTCATGCCCGCCAATGTCATCACCATGTACTCCGATCCGCAGGCGATTCGCGAGCGCCTCGCGTGGGCGGACCTGATTGTCGGCGCCGTGCTCATTCCCGGGGCGAAGGCGCCGCACCTCATCCGACGCTCCGACCTCCAGTACATCCAGCCCGGTTCCGTCATCGTCGATGTGGCCATCGACCAGGGCGGTTGCGTCGAGACCGCGCGCGTCACGACCCACAGCGATCCCGTCTACACGGTCGATGGCGTGGTCCACTACTGCGTCGGCAACATGCCCGGCGCTGTCGCCCGCACCAGCACCATCGCACTGACCAATGTGACGCTGCCCTGGGCGCAGAAGCTGGCGAAGTACGGTCCGCATCGGCTCGCGCAAATGGATCATCACTTCGCGAACGCCGTCAACACCGATCGAGGTCGCCTGACGAACCAGGCCGTGGCCGAGGCGCATGACCTGGAGTTCGCGGGCGCCGTGCAGGCGTGAGCGAGTCCGGGCGCCAACCGATGAGCGGCTCGACGCCCGAGACGCCGCCCCCCTGCCCCGATCGAGTCAATGTGCTCCTTGTCGGGAGCGGCGGTCGCGAGCATGCGCTCGCATGGAAGCTGCGACAGTCGCCGCGCTTGGGACGACTCTGGGTCGACCCGCAGGCCAACGCCGGCCTGCGTGAACTGGGCGAGCCCTGCCCACACTCGATCGCCCCCCAGCAGCGCTTCTTCTTGAAGCAATGGTGCGATGCCGAGGGCATCGACCTCGTGGTCATCGGCCCCGATCAGCGCCTCGAAGAGGGGCTCGCCGATGCGCTCGAGGCGGCGCCGAAGCGGCTCGTCTTCGGTCCCAAGCGAGCCGCGGCGCGGATCGAGTGGGACAAGGCCTGGGCCAAGCAGATCATGCGGACCGCCGCAGTCCCGACCGCTGAAGCGCGGGTCTTCGACCACGCCGACCAGGCGTTCGCCTATCTCGACACCCGCGAAGATCCGGTGGTGATCAAGGCCGCAGGCCTCTGCCTCGGCAAGGGCGTGGTGGTCGCCGACACCCGCGCGCAGGCGGAGGAAGCCATCCATCGCTTCATGGTGGAGCGGATCCACGGCGACGCAGGATCCACGGTGGTCATCGAGGAGAAGCTCGAAGGTCCCGAAGTCAGCCTGCTGGCCCTGGTCGACGGTCGCACGCTCTGGATGCTCGACTCGGCCCAGGATCACAAGCGGGTGGGCGACGGCGACACCGGCCCGAACACTGGAGGCATGGGCGCCTACTCGCCCACCCCGATCGCCACGCCCGAGATTCTTGCGCGGGCGGAGCGGGACATCCTCATTCCGGTCATCGACGCCATGCGGCTCGAAGGCGCCGAGTTCCGAGGCGTGCTTTACGCCGGGCTCATGATCACTCCCGCTGGACCCAAGGTCCTCGAGTTCAACGCCCGCTTTGGCGACCCGGAGACGCAGGTGATCATCCCCCGGCTCAAGGGCGATCTGATCTCGATTCTCTGGGCAACCGCCTCGGGGCAACTCGACTCGGCCGAGATCTCCTTCGACTCGAGGCCGGCCTGCTGCGTCGTCGTCTGCGCCGAGGGCTATCCCGGCGCGGTCCGCAAGGGCGAGGTCATTCACTCGCTCCCATCCACGGGGGCGGCGGCGGGCGGCCGCGGTGACCTGACGGACGATTCCTCGACCGAGGTTCTCCTCTTCCACGCTGGAACCCAGCGCGACAAGGCCGGTCAGCTCGTGACATCCGGCGGCCGGGTGATCGGAGTGACCGCGCTCGCTCCGACGCTGGTCGAGGCATGCCAAGCCGCCCGAAGCGCCGCCGAGCAGGTTCGGTTCAAAGGCGCGTTCCATCGCCGCGACATCGGAGCGAAGGCGATCGGCAAAGCCATCGTGCCAACGGAATCGGACTTCCGAACACCTGCCTGAAACCGCGTGGCGGACCTTTGCGGACCCTTCGCGCTGCGGCGGCGCTTGTGGGTCCCCAAAGAGCCCCGTAGACTTGTCGGGCAAGGGGAGGCGGCCCGATGGTTCGCGCCGTCATTGATTCCAGACCTTCGCCTGCGCGAGCCCTTCGTCCGCATCGGCCTGCCGTTCACCACACTGTTCAGGAGTCGCACCTTGTCCACGATTCGTCTCTCGGTTGCTGTGCTCTCAGCGACGCTTCTCTCAGCCTCCGTGCTCGCGGAGTCTCGAGGCACTCCCGACGCGGCCCGACAGGCGCCGATCGCCGCGCAGGACGCGAAGGCGAAGGATCCCGGCGCTCCTCTCGCCGATCTGCGCGGCCGCGATGATCTGAAGGCGGCGATGCCTCAGGCGACGCGCACGCCGCGTGAACGAATTGCGAAGACTCCGTCGCCACTCCTTCAGGACCCGGCGCACCGACACACCGGACGCTCCACGGCCACCGGTCGTGTCATCGTGAAGTTCAACGATGAACTCAAGGTGCGCGCGCCGCGGTCACCCAGCGCGGTTGTGCAGACCGTCGACGGTGTCGCGCTGCCTGCCGTGACCCAGATTCTCTCGCAGTACCGCGCCACCGCATGGCAGGCGCTCGACAAGTCGCCTGAGTGGCTGAAGGCCGTCGAAGAGAGGGCTGAGTCCAACAGCGGCATCGCGGCACCCGACCTTGCTGGCATGATCTATGTTCAGCCGGACAACGATCTCGTTGGATGCGCCCGTGCGCTCAACGAGCTGCCCGAGGTTGAGTTCGTGGTGATCGAGCAGATGGCCTTCCCCGCCCGTCAGCAGGCCGGCGCGCAGACCGGGTGTGCGTCCGCCCCCGGAGACCCGTGCGAACTCCCTCCAGGAGCCGTCAACTGCAACAAGCCCGGTATTCCACCGGGTCTGCCCAACATCAACGGACGCTGCTCGAATTTCGTCTTTGGTTCCGGTTGCAGCAACAACTGCGCTGAGCCCTGCGACAACGGAGCGAACGACTTCGATTGCATCTGGGGGTGCAACGATGCGACATGCTGCGGCACAATCTCCACGGTCCAGCCCGGCTGTGTCGAAGGTGGTTGGGACGCGCTCTGCGCCTTCTATGCCAACCTGCTCTGCAATCGGACCGTCTACGACCCCTTCCTGCCGGTCTCGGGAAATCAGAGTTCGCTGCCCGGCTCGTACAAGTACGACCCCTGCTTCGCCCTTCGCACTGGCCCGAATCCAGGTGCACCCGATGCAACGATCCAGGCGACGACGCTCAGCGCCCTGGGACTCGGCGGCGCGTCCTTCCCCTTTGAGCTCGTGGCCGTCACTGGGTACAGCACGGCTGTCGCGCCGCCACCCATGGGCGATGATGGTCTGACGACCGCAGTCGCGATCACCGGTGTGAACCCGGCGTTCCCCTCCTCGGCGCAGCTTGCGATGCAGGATCCATCGTTCGAGCGCATTGGCTATCAGCTCAACGGCGGCTGCTTCAATGTTCGGCCCGGCAACCGAGGCTGCTCCAACACCCCGTGCTGCGTCTATGTGTGCGTCATCGATCAGACCTGCTGCATCATCGGCTGGGATGAGAACTGCGTCCGCCTCGCTCGAACCGCCGATCCGATCAACCCTTGCGTGCAGCCTCTCGCGGGCAACATCGCCGCGAGCACCAACCCCGGACCGGCCGATTTCCCGGTTCTGAACCAGGGGAACTTCCCCGCGGGCGGCGCGACGCCCGACTTCACACCCAAGATCGTGACGACAGGTTTTGGTCTTCAGTCGAGGAATCTCCAGGCGTGGCTCACCCGATCCCCCGCAGCCAGTTCACTTGAGGATCTCTCGGGCACGCCGGGCGTCGGAATCTCCACCATTCTCGCTCCGACGAATCAGGGCCAGCTTGATTCGTCGCGCATGTTCCTCAACAGCGGCTTCCGCGGCGGCGGCTTGGACATTCAGGGCTTTGAGAGCGCTCTGGCCGCGATCGGTGTCGCTGGCTCAGCGGCCCGCGGCGGCGGAATCGTCATCGGAGTCGTCGACAACGCGGCATTCGTCGATCATGAAGAGTTCGCTGGCCGGGTTTCCGTTGAACCGGGCATCGAAATCGTCACCTCGGCCGACGCTCCCGTTGATCCTCACCACGGCACCGCTGTGCTCGGCATCATGCTGGCTGCGGCTGACGGCAAGGGCATTACGGGTGTCGCTCCAGACGCCACGGGCATCTTCTTCCCCGCCTTCGGTGGCGGCGGAGTCGGTGGTCGCCTTCTGAATGCGCTCGGATCGGCAGTTGGCACGCTGACGACAGGCGATGTGCTCCTGGTTCCTCTGGATTTTCCGGTCGTGATCACTGATCCGCTGACTGGCGGCACGACCTCGCTGGGTGGCACGATCCTCCAAAGCCCGGAGATCTACCTGCTCTCGGTCGTGGCTTCGCAGATCGGCATCGCCGTCGTGGTCGCCGCCGGCAACGAGTGCAGCCCGGTCGTGACAAGCCCCGGTACCGCCCCGCCAAGCGCGGCCGTCGTGGTCGGCGCCGTCTGGCCCGGACAGCCCCGCTTCCCCGCGCTCTATCAGTCGTTGCGATATTGCCGACTGCCCTTCAGCAACTTCACGAATCCCAACTCCGACCCCGGCCAGAACGAGGTCGATGTCGCAGGCTGGGGTGCCTATGTGGCGACCTGCGGCTACGGCGACCTGTGGCGCGGCGGAGCGGCCAACTCGAACAACCGTACCTACACCATTCAGTTCGGCGGCACTTCGGCGGCATCGGCCATGATTGCTGGCTGCGTTGCTCGAATGCAGAGCGCCACCAAGGCCCTCTTCGACGCACCACTCACTCCGCAGCAGGTGAAGACCACGGTGCGTCTCAATCGGTTCCTTCAGTGCGGCGTGCCCCAGAACAGCCCCTTCCAACTCACTTCGGCGATCCCCTGCGCGGGTGACACGGTGAACGATGGCGAGTTCCTCGGCATCGGAGGCTTCATCGACTTCGGGCCTCAGGTCGTCGCGACCCTGACCAATGAGCCCATCGGGAACTTCCCCGAGGGAGTCATCAACTACGAGATTCAGATTCTCGTCGGTCGCCTGCTCAGCGGCTCTGTCTTCAGCCTGCTGAGCGTCGACGGAAACCAAGTCCGGATCCGAGCGGCGCGGGCCGGTGGCGGCACCGTTCCACCGGTCGGACCCGGCATCTTCTACCCCTCGACGGCGGTCATCTCGGACATGCTTCTGACTGTCACGACCATTTACGACGAGCCTCAGCAGCTTTCGAACCTCTCGATCACCGCGATCGGCGAAGCGATCCCGAGCAACAGCGTCTACACGATGTTCTTCGTCTTCAATGTGCAGACGAATCGCTGGCTCCTGCTTCCCGACACGCTGACCTTCTTTGATGACGAAGGGGGCGGAGTCGTCAACATCGGCTCAGGTTCCATCAACCTGCTCTACAACACCATCAACCTCATCGACACATCGAGCGGTCAGGGCAAGGTGCGATTCCGCCTCGTCACGATCGGGCCGCCGACCGTGAACACCTATCAGACATGGTGGGACTTCGTGCAGGTTCAGCCGAATCCGCCGCTCGAGCCGCCGATCCCCTGCTGGGTCGCGCGGGAGGTCTACGGCGCGAACAACCCGCGCTGGGTCTACTTCCGCACATGGCTCGACCGCCACGCTCCGTCGGTGGTGAGGGATGCCTACGACACCTTCGCACCAACAGCGGCCGAGTGGCTGAAGAGCCAGCCGACCGCGAAGAAGGCCTTGCGCTCCATGATGGATGTGGCCATCGGCCAACTGAGTCATGAGGAGATTCGCACGGCGATCAAGCGCTTCGGATGGAGCCCCGATGGGCAGATCTTCCGAGCTCGCGTGAACCATGCGGTCTCGAAGGCGCTCGAGGAGCGCGCGCTGGCGATGCCGGAGTAAGCCGCTCTCAAGGCTCAACACGACCAGACCTCCTGGCTGCATGCAGCCAGGAGGTTTTTTCTGCGCCAAGGTTGCTCTCTCGCGCCGCGGCAGGGCTCTCGCGTGACCACCCAGCGCGCCGCGGGTTCACCGCGGCCACGACTCAGAGGCCCCCGCAGGACATCAAGAAACGGACAGGGCGGGATTTGAACCCGCGATACGAGGCGGTACCCCGTATACCGGTTTAGCAAACCGGCGCCTTCAGCCGCTCGGCCACCTGTCCCTTCGTGCTGGACTTGCCGAGCACGACGAGCCGAAGTGTAGCGTGGGAGTCCTCCCTCGTGGAGGCCCGATGACCTACGCTGGCCTCTCCCCCCACCTACGCCATGATGGAACTTCTCCATGAATTCATGCGGCTCTTCACCGAGCTGCCTCAGTTTCTGACCGAGTTCGTCCACGCCTATGGAGCGTGGATCTATGTCCTTCTCTTCCTGATCATCTTCTGCGAGACGGGGCTCGTGGTGACCCCCTTCCTGCCCGGCGACTCGCTGCTCTTCGCGGCGGGAGCCATCGTCGCGATCACTCAGCAGCCCGATGAACAGGCGGCCGGCACGGTGGGCCTGAATGTCCACCTCCTGGTGATCCTGCTCATCATCGCCGGAGTGATCGGGGATGCGGTGAACTACCACATCGGGAAGTGGATCGGGCCGCGGGCGTTCACCGATCGCTACCGATTCCTGAAGAAGCAGCACCTTGAACGCACCCATCGCTTCTTCGAGAAGCACGGCGGCAAGGCGATCATCCTGGCCCGATTCGTGCCCATCGTGCGCACCTTTGCCCCATTCGTCGCAGGCATCGGCACGATGACCTACCGGCGCTTCTTCGCCTACAACGTGATCGGTGCGATCGTCTGGGTGACGAGCTTCGTCTACGCGGGGTATTTCTTCGGAAACACGCCGGTCGTCAAGGAGAACTTCACCCTCGTGATCGGCGGCATCATCGTCGTGAGCGTCATGCCGATCGTCTACGAGTGGTGGAATGCACGGCGGGCGGCGAAGCGAGCGGCGGCCCAGAGCGTCCCGGCCGCATCGCCGGGTCCGGGCGGCTGCTAAGCTTCCTGCCCCTCATGCGGATCCACGAACACCAGGCGAGAGCGTTGCTTCGAGGCGCCGGGGTCGCCACCCCGCGATTCTCCGTGGCCCACAGTGTCCCCGATGCCGTGACCGAGGCGCAGCGACTCTTCGGCGAAGGGGCGAAGGAAGTCGTCATGAAGGCGCAGGTGCATGCCGGAGGCCGTGGCAAGGCTGGCTTCGTCAAGCTGGTGCGCTCCGGCGAAGAGGCCCGCAAGGCTGCCGAGTTCATGCTCTCCACGCGAATGAAGAGCCCGCAGACTCCGCCCGAGGGCCTCGAGGTTCGCACGCTGCTCGTGGCCGAGGCAGTCGAGATTGCGAAGGAGTTCTATCTCGCGGTCACCCTCGATCGCTCCGTGCGGACCAATCTTGTGATCGCCAGCGCCGAAGGGGGAACCGAGATCGAGACGGTCGCCGAGGAGCGCCCGGAGGCGATCCTGCGCGTGCCGATGGACCCTGTCACCGGCCTCGCTCCCTACCAGGCGCGTGAGATCGCCTTCAAGCTTGGCTTCCATGGCCGACAGGTGGCCCAGGCGGTCACGATCATGCTGCGCCTCGCCAAACTCGCGGTCGATCGCGATGCAAGCCTCGCCGAGGTGAATCCGCTCGTGGTCACGCCTCCTTCGAGTGAGCATCCCGACGGACAGGTGCTCGCCATCGATGCCAAGTTCACCTTTGATGACAATGCCCTCTTCCGGCAGAGCGAAGTCGCCGACCTATTCGATCCGACCGAGGAGAACCCCGCCGAAATCCGCGCGCATGAGTTCGGCCTGAGCTATGTGGCGCTCGACGGCTCGATCGGGTGCCTCGTCAACGGCGCCGGTCTCGCGATGAGCACGATGGACCTGGTGAAGCTCCATGGCGGCCATCCCGCCAACTTCCTCGATGTCGGCGGCAGCGCCAGCGAGGAAGCGGTCGGAGAGGCCTTTCGCATCATCCTTGCCGACCCTCGTGTGAAGGGCGTCCTCGTCAACATTTTCGGCGGCATCATGCCCTGCGATCGCATCGCCCGCGCGATCGTCGCCGCGGCAACGCAAATCGGCTTCAAGGTTCCACTCGTGGTTCGTCTCGAAGGCACGAATGTCGATGCGGCGAGGCGGATTCTGAAGGACGCCCAGCGCAGCATTCCCACGATGCAGGCGGCCAGCGATCTCACCGACGCGGCGCGACGGATCGTGGCGGCGACCGGCGCGAAGGCAGCGGCGCTTGCCTGAGGCGTCTCCGCCGATGGATGGCGAACGCCTCATTCTCTTCGACATCGATGGCACGCTCCTGCGAACGCAGGGGGCAGGCATGGCCGCGATGATCGAGGCGCTCTCCCGGCTCTTTCCCGCGCAGCGCTTCTCATTCGATAGCATCCCCGTCGCCGGACGGCTCGACACGCTCATCTGGCGCGATCTCGCCGAGCGTCACGGCATTCCCGATGAACCCTCGGTGCATGCTCGCTTCCGCGCCACCTACGCGGAGTGCCTCCGCGCAAAGCTTGACAGCGCCCCGGGCTCGACGCGAGTCATGCCCGGAGTGCCGGTACTCCTTGATGCGCTGCGCGGGCGCCCGGGCGTGCATCTTGGCTTGCTCACCGGCAACTACAGCGAAACGGGCACGCTCAAGATTCGTCACAGCGGACTCGATCACACTCTCTTCAAAGTGAACGCGTGGGCGGAGGATGGGGAGAGCCGTCGGGCCCTACCACCAGTGGCCATCCGACGCTTTCATGAGCAGCACGGCCGGCCGATGGACCCCGAACGCGTGGTCATCATCGGTGACACGCCGCATGATGTCGATTGCGCCCTCGCGACCGGCTGTAGGGTGCTGGGCGTGGCGACCGGCGAATTCCCGCGCGACACCCTCGCCGAGCACGGCGCGCACATGGCGCTCAATGCACTCGACGACACCGGGGCGGTCGTCGAGTGGCTCCTCAACTCGTCACACTGACAGGCTGTCCACAGCCGCTGCCACCGCCTGCGAAGCACCAGAGCGTCGACGCCCTTCCCGTATGCTCGGCGGCCGGAGGCAAGGATGGGAACCGAGTACGGCCTGTGGTGCCGAGACTTCTACATCAACCAGAAACTGGCGCTGAAGCTCGACCTGCCCGCGGGTCGGGAGCCGGTGCTCGAACTCTTTGATCGCGTCCGCAAGCAGGCGCCGTCGCTCAGGCACCTGCGCCGCTTCGACCAGGAGATCGTGCTCGAGAGCGACGACCACGATCGGACCTTCTCCTGGGTGACCATGCGGCAGACCTCGCTGCGCAGCGGCATGGTCAATCCTCCGTCGCTCGACGCCGCGTATGCGCTCCATCGCACGGTGCTCGAAGTGGCGCCGTGGTACCTCTCGATCTCTCCACTTGATGTCGAGCATCTTGAACTCATCTTCTGCTTCGACTTCGAGACCGAGGGCAATCGCGATCAGATCATCTGGGATGCGCTCCTTGCGGAGTCGCCACTTGCGGCATTGGTCGACCTTCAGCAGGAGCGCCCCATCGATGTGCAGCCCTTCATGGGGCTCTCCCTCAGCCCATCGAATGACCTCCAGGCCTACTTCGAGGTGAAGAGCCGGACCAAGAGCAGCGAACCGACCGTGGTTCGGGCGGGTGAGGAGCCCATCAGTGTCTATCTCACCGTCCGGCGCAGCGGACCGATCCAGGCGATCGCCGAGTTGCCCACGCTGCTGGCCACGCTCTGCGGTCACGCCGAGCGGCTTGCCGAGGATCGCGTGATTCCACACATCGTCAAGCCGATCCGTGACGCGATCACCGCGTCATAGATCGTGAACATGTCGGACCGGGGCCTTCCGTGCCCGAGCCTTCGGCTTCTCGCAGCGAGCGAGCCGCCCTACCGGTAGGAGTGTGCGTGAACAGAGTCATCAGCCGTGCCTCGTCAGGTATTGCCCTTTGCAGAGAGCGAACGATCGTGCTCGCGATGGTGGTGCCGCTGGCCGCGCCGTTCAGCTCCGTGCATGGTGCCGCCTCGACCGCGGATGCGCGTCCCAGTCACCGCGCGGAGCGTGCATCTCTGCTGACCGCGAGCGCCGCGCGGCCGCAGTCGTTGCACCCACCGGGGCAGCACCCCCTTCGTCCACCTCCGCTGCCGGCGGATCTCCCCCGTCCGCAGCCATCCGAGGCGCCACCGCCGACTCCCGAGGCGGTATCGCCCCCAACCGCCGCTGAACTCGATGTGCTCGCCCAGGAGCTCGCGCTCCTCGATCTTGCCGCGACTCTCTCGGTCACCGTGCCGCGCGATGTGCAGACACTTGATGAGGTGATCGCTGCGCTCACGGCGCAGACGAACCTGCCGATCGAGGTCGATTGGGAGGGCCTTGTCTCGATGGGTATCCGCAACGACGGTCCCGCCGTGCTCGCTGGCGCGCAGGGGTCGCTGCTGGCCGTCCTTGAGGCGATCTGTGCGAATGTCGGGACGACTTTTGCTCGGCCGCGCGCCGAGGCGACGCTCGGTCGCCTGCGCATCATGAATGATGCGGCGGCCACCGCGCTGCGGCGCACGCGCGCCTATCGAGTGGATCTGCTCGCCGACGACTTCATGACGAAGGCGCGCGAACACATCGATCCCGACTCGTGGCTCGTGAATGGCGGCGATCTCCTTCACGCCTCGCGCACCGGCGGCACGGTCCTGGTGAGCGCACCGGCAACGATCCATCGGCGACTCGCCGCGCTCGTTGAAGAGCTTCGACTGACCCATCCCTCCATGCTGAAAGTCTCGGTCGATGCCATTCGGGTTCCCACGCGCGACTGGCGCATCATCTCGATGTCGGAGCGCACGGAAGTGATCCGGCCCGAGGCAGTCATGTCAATCGCCGGGGCTGCGCGAGTCGCATCACCGACGCTCGTGACCACGATGGATGAGCAGGCCGAGTCGGTGCTCTCCGAGCCGGGGTTGAACCTGCGGTTCGCCTTCCGTCCCGAGTGGGACACCGAGCGAGGGGTCCGAGTCGTCTTCGAGTGCGCGGTCACGCGCGAGGGAGTCGAGGCGATCAGTTCAGGGTCGATCGCCGCACCGATCGACGGGCCGCCCGCGGTCACGGCGGTCGACCTGCCCGGGACCGAGGAGACCGTGGTCATCTTCCTCCGTGCACGCCCTCTGCCGAGGGCTGCCTCGGCCGTCGGCCTTTGACGGTCCCGCCCGGCGATCACCGAACAAGGCCAACAGCCCCCCTGCGTGCTCTGGTGGCTGGTGATCGGCCCCCAACGCCGCGCTATGCCGCCTTTCGAGGAGCGATCCCGGGGCGTGAACTCAGCCCACACCCCCTGTCCGCTGGCATTGAATGGCCTTTCCCGCTACCCTGCGGGACTCTCGCCGCCTGACCAAGTCGGTCCGGGCGATTCAGAAGGACGCTTCCATGGCCGAGCTCGCCCCCAGCAGCACCGTCACCTTCACCATCAAGGCCCTCCCCCGCACGGAGCGCCAGCGCAAGACGCTTCAGCGCCTCATGCGACTTCAGCCGAAGGTGCAGCGAACGCTCTCACGCTTGGCTCATGTGCGTCGCCGGGAGACGCCGTGGACGCAGCGCGGCGGCCGACTCTTTGCTCGCCGCAAGACGCCAACCAAGGTCGTCGTGCCCACGGTCGGTGCCTCGTTCACGCTTCGCATCACGCCGCAGATCGTGGCCGATGTTCGGAGCGTCGAGCGCTACCTCGCCACGAAGTAACGGACTGTTTCAGATCCCGCGCGGGGGTTCGTTCGGCGTCGCCCTGGTCTTGGCGCAAGGATCACGCCGCCGGGGCTGTTGGTCCGAGGGTTGTCGACTGAACAGGTCGATCCGTCGTCACCCATCACCTCAGGTTGACTCGGGCATCGACTTCGCGAGATCTGGGCGGTAGTGCAGAATCATGGCGTGCGTGCCCCGTGCGCCGTATCCCTTCGCCACGAGGTCATCAAAGAGCCGCTTGGCCAGCAGCAGACCCGGGAGTTCAAGGGACATCTCCTTCGCTTCGTCGATCGCGATGGCGAGATCCTTGGCGAGATGCTCAGCCATGAAGCCGGGCGCAAGGTCGCCCCGGAGCACGCGCGGCGCCAGGTGCTCGATGGTCCAGCTTCCAGCCGCACCACCTCCGACACTTCGGAGAACCTTGTCCGCATCGAGTTCGGCCCCGTGGGCGTAGGTCAGTGCCTCACACATGCTGATGGTGGCCGCGGCCACGAGAATCTGATTCACCAACTTGCAGTGCTGGCCGCTGCCGGGGGGGCCATGATGCACGATCGTTCGCCCGAGCTTCTCAAGGAGAGGCATTGCGGCGGCGACATCGCTCTCCTCACCTCCGACCATGATCGAAAGGGCTGCATTCCTGGCACCGATGTCGCCACCGGAGACCGGCGCATCGACGCTGCCAACACCCACCTCGCGAGCACGGTGCGCGATGCGCCGCGCAAGTGACGGCGGCGATGTGCCCATGTCCACCACCACACGAGGAGGTGTCCTGGCCGCCAGCGTGCCCTCGCCCGAAAGATGAACCATCTCCACTTCGTCGGGCATGCCCACCATCGAGAAGGCCGCGTCCGCGCCATCGGCAGCGGCGGCGGGTGTCGATGCCCAAGTCGCCCCGCGCGCGAGGAGTGCCGACGCCTTCGACTTCGTCCGAGTGTGGAGAACCACCTCGTGTCCTGCGTCAAGAAGATGACCCGCCATGGAGCGTCCCATCACGCCGCAACCAATCCAGCCGACTCGCATGAAACACTCCCGTGACAAAGTCCCGTCTCCGCCCGGCGGCCCACTCAGGCCGCAGGTGTTGACCTCAGCGCCGATCCTACGACGACACGCCCTTTCACACGCCACGATGAAGCGCCGTATCTTCTTCCGGGTACCACCTTGCTGCTGGCGGGAGCTTCCGTCAGCACTGGCGCATGAGACCTGAATGTACCGAGGCGAGGGGCCCCACCATGAGCCCCTGAGGCGCCGTGACCTGAGGAACCCTCCATGACCGTCACCCAACACGACATCTCCTCCATCGAACGACAAGTCGAAGCCGCAAGCAAACCCTTTCGCCAACTCGTGGAGCAGATGCACCGAGTGGTCGTCGGACAGGATGAGCTCCTCGAAGGGCTGCTCATCGGTCTTCTCTCGAACGGGCACATCCTGATCGAGGGCGTGCCCGGACTCGCCAAGACCACGGCCGTCGCAACCCTTGCCGCCGGCATCCGCACGGGCTTCCAGCGCGTGCAGTTCACACCCGACCTGCTGCCGGCGGACCTCATCGGCACGCTCGTCTACCGCCCCGCGAGCGGCGACTTCGTCGTCAAGAAGGGCCCGATCTTCACGAACATCGTGCTGGCCGACGAAATCAATCGTGCGCCGGCGAAGGTCCAGAGCGCCTTGCTCGAGGCGATGCAGGAGCGCCAGGTCACCATCGGCACCGAGACCTACCCGATGGCCGACCCCTTCCTCGTGCTGGCAACGCAGAATCCCATTGAGCAGGAGGGCACCTATCCCCTGCCCGAGGCGCAGGTCGATCGATTCCTGCTGAAGCTGGTGGTGCGTTACCCGACGCCCAAGCAGGAGCGGCAGATTCTCGACCGCATGGCACGCACCAACTCGAAGATCGCCATCGAGCCGGTCATGCACCCGGAATCGATCACGGCGGCCCGCGCCGTCATCGATGAGATCTTCGTCGACGATCGGATCAAGGACTACATCGTCAACATCGTTGTTGCGTCGCGCGACCCCGGCGCCTTCAAGGCGCCACTCAAGGAGCTGATTCAGTACGGCGCCTCACCGCGAGCGACGATTGCGCTCACGCTGGCGTCGCGTGCCAAGGCCTTCCTCGACGGCCGCGGCTATGTGGTGCCGCAGGATGTCAAGGATGTCGCCCTCGAGGTGCTGCGTCATCGCATTGGCCTGACCTATGAAGCCGAAGCGCTCGAGCGCACCAGTGATGATGTCGTCCGCACGCTGCTTGAGCATGTCCCCGTGCCGTGATGATCGGCACGGGCATTCGTGCGGCGGCGGCTCATGCGCCCCGCTGCGCCGAACGCCCCGTGAACGCATTCGCATGAAGTAAGCATGGTTGCCGCCCCCACCTTCTCTGACGCCAGAGAACTCCTTCGCAAGGTTCGCCGCATCCAGATCCGGACCAGCCGGATCGTGAGCGAGGCGCTCGCGGGGCAGTATCACTCCGCCTTCAAGGGGCGAGGCATGGAGTTCGAGGAGGTGCGTCCTTACACGATCGGCGACGATGTGCGCTCGATCGACTGGAATGTCTCCGCTCGAGTCGGGATGCCTCATGTCAAGCTCTTTCGCGAGGAGCGTGAGCTGACGGTCATGCTGGCTGTGGACTTGTCCGGGTCGCTCTCCTTCGGTTCATGTGCCCAGTTCAAGCGCGAGCTGGCGGCGGAAGTGGCGGCGACCGTGGCCTTCTCGGCGATTCGCAACAACGACAAGGTGGGCCTGATGGCCTTCACCGATCGGATCGAGCGCTTTGTCCCCGCGCGCAAGGGCTCAAGGCATGTGCTCCGGATCGTTCGCGAGCTGCTGGGATTTCAGCCTGCGGGCCGGGGCACGCGACTGGGCGAAGCCATCCGGGAACTCGATCGCATTCAGCGGCGGCGCTCCGTGCTCTTTGTCGTGAGCGACTTCCTAGATGAGGGGTGGGAGGACTCCCTCTCGCTGGCCCGCCAGCGCCATGATGTCATCCCGGTCGTCGTCCACGATCGGCGCGAGGGCGTGCTGCCCGCCGTCGGACTTGTCGAGTGTGTCGATCCCGAGACGGGTGAGCGCGTGGTCATCGACACCACCAGCCGGCGCGTGCGATCGCGCTACGCAGCCATGGCTGCCGAAGGCTTCGAGCGCCGACGCCGCGCGTTCGCCCGATCGAAGATGACACCAATCGAAGTCGAGACCGGCGCCGATTGCGGCCGTCCCCTCATGGACTACTTCCGCCGTCGCGAGGGGAGGAAGCGGTGATGGGGCCGAGGAGCGATCGCCTCCCATGCCACCAGAGGCGCCGCGCCGGCTCGCGCTGCGCTGCGCTGCTGATCAATGGCGCCGTGGCGCTGAGTGGAGCTGGCGCTGGCGCCAACGCGCAGGTGTTCGATTCCCCGACTCCGAGCCGAACCCCAGGTGCCACTGCGCCGCAGAACCAAGTCGCTCCAGCAGCGGCATCGATGTCCGACGCCGATCTCATCACCGACGCCCACGCCGAGGCTGCGGGGGTGCGCGCAAAGCTCGTCGCCGCGAGCGGACGCGTCGAGGTTGGCGAGCCGCTTCGGGTGCGCCTCGAAGTGCAGGCTCCGCCGGAGATGGCCGTGCGTTTGCCGAGCGCGGCCGCGCCGGGGGCACCGCGCCCGATGCTCGGCGAGTTTGAACTCCGCGCGGCGCGTCTGCTCCCGACCGACTCCCGCACGCCGGGGCTCCAGGTGCAGGAACTCGACTTCGTCTCCTTCGCCGCAGGCCTCCAGGAGCTTCCGCCGATCCCGATTCGCAGAGGAGGCACCGACGGTGGCGAAGTGCTCGCGGTTGGCCCTCTGCGCATCGAGGTGCTGTCGCTCATGGGCGAGGTCGACGACCCGCGCGAAGCGCTTCGGCCCGTCAAGGACCCGCTCGACATGGCGCTTCCGGGTGAGTGGTTGCCATGGCTTCTCGCCGGTGTGGGCGCTCTCGCGGTCGCGGCGTGCGCACTGCTCCTGATGCGTCGGCTGAGACGCCCGGCGCCACCGGTCATCATCTCCGCCGAGGAAGAGGCGCGAGAGGCACTCGGCGCCCTGCGGCGCGACGCTCTTCCCTCCCAAGGTCGAGTCCTCGACTTCTATGTGCGGCTCTCTGACATCGTGCGGCGCTATGTCGAACGGCGCTTCGGCATCCGGGCTCCCGAGCAGACCACTCAGGAGTTCCTCGTCGAAGCGAGCCGACACCCGATGATCGTCGAAGGGCATCAGGTTCTTCTCGCAGGCTTCCTGCGGACCGCCGATCGTGTGAAGTTCGCCGCGGAGCGTCCCGCCGAGGGCGAGTGCGCGCGGGCCTTCGATGCAGCCTCGGGCTTCGTCGATGAGACCGCGGAGCGCGGGACTCCGGGCACTCCGGACAACGCCTCGGAGGTGCGCCGATGAGCGCCTTCTCCTTCGAGCAGGCGTGGTGGCTGCTGCTGCTCTTCGTGATTCCGCTCTTCTGGCTCAGACCCATGAATCGAGCGTGGCGAGCGAGCGTGGTGTTGCCGGGCGCATCCGCCCTGCGGCAGGCGGGCGCCGCCTCGCAGGGGCTCCTTGTGCGGGTCCGTTGGCTCCTGCCACTCCTTCGCTCACTTGCGGCGGCGCTTCTGGTGATCGGGCTGGCACGACCGGTCAAGGCCAACGAGCAGACGCGCATCTTCGTTGAAGGCATTGCCATCCAGATCGTGGTCGACCGCAGCGGTTCGATGCAGGCGATGGACTTCGCCCGGCGCGGGCGCGAAATGGATCGGCTGGATGCGGTGAAGCTCGTCGCCACGGAGTTCATCGCGGGAGGCGAGGGACTCAAGGGGCGCCCGAACGACCTCATCGGGCTCGTGACTTTCGCGCGCTTCGCCGACAGCCTCTCGCCTCCCACACTCGATCACGACTATGTCATCGATGTCCTTCGGAGGATTCGCCCAGCAGGCCCCGGCGGCGAAGATGGAACCGCGATTGGCGATGGCGTCGCTCTTGCCGTCGAGCGCCTTCGCGGGCTCGGTGATGATCGCTCCGTCGACTCGACTCGCAGGATCAAGAGCCGTGTCATCATTCTCCTGACCGATGGCGAAAACAACGCCGGTGACATCGATCCGATGCTGGCCGCCGAGATGGCGAAGGCGCTTGGAATCCGCATCTACTCGATCGGTGTCGGCTCGCGCGGCATGGCACCGATGCCGGTGCAAACTCCACTTGGTCGTCGCTTCGTCGACCAGCCGGTCAGCATCGACGAGGCGCTGCTCCGTCGCATGGCCGAGATGACCGGCGGCGAGTACTTCCGAGCCGTCGATGAACGGAGCCTGCGCCAGATCTACGAGCGCATCGATGCGCTCGAGCGCACCGCGACGGAAGAGCGCCGATATCTGCAATCGTCCGCGCTCGCCGTGGAACCCGTCACCATCGAAGGCATCCGTCTGCCGCCGCTGCTGCTCTTGGCCGTGATCCTCCTCGGCATTGAGATGCTCCTCGCGCAAACGCGCCTTCGAAGCCTGACTTGATCCGCACGCACCCTTCCCCACCCCCATGGACCTCGAGTTCGCAAGACCTGCCGCCGCACTCATCATTCCCGTCGCCGCAATTCTGCTGGCGTTGGCGGTGTGGCGTCAGCGCACGCGGGTCGCGGCATGGGCGCGATTCGCCGAGCCCGCGCTCTGGCGGCGCCTCGCGCCGGCCGCCAGCGCCTGGCGACCGCTGCTGCGAGCCGCGCTGCTGACCGCCGCCATCATGTCGACCACCTTGGCGCTCATGGATCCGCGCTGGGGACTTCGCGTCGAGGAGATTCCACGAACGGGTCTCGATACCTTCTTCCTGGTCGATGTGAGCCGCTCCATGCTCGCCGAGGATGCGACACCGAACCGGCTCGATCGCGCGCGGCAGTTCGTCTCCGATGCCATCGATCGCGCGGCGGGTGATCGGGTCGGACTCATCGAGTTTGCCGGAGCGCCGGCCATCCGTGTCCCGCTCACGCTCAACTACGGCGCGTTCCGGACGATCCTCGCCGAACTCTCTCCGCAATCGGCGGCGCGCGGCGGGACCTACCTGGCCGATGCGATCGAGCTGGCCATCGACAGCTTCCCCGAAGGCACGGGCGCTCCTCGCGCGCTTGTCATCCTGACCGACGGTGAGGACATGGGCGAAGGCGATCCCGCGCTGATTGCGGCGAAGGCGGCCCGGGAGCATGGCATTCGAATCTTCACCGTCGGAATCGGCGACTCGGTTGACGGGGCTCGCATCCCCCTCTCGCGGGGCGCCCAGCGCACTTGGCTCATGCACGATGGTCAGGAGGTCTGGAGTCGCATGGACCCCGAACTGCTCGCCCGCGTGGCCGAGGCGGGCGAAGGGCTCTTTGTGAGGGCGGGAACGGCCCAGGCCGACTTCGGCGAGATCTATGAGCAGACCGTGGGCCAACTGGAGCGTGGCGCCTTTGAAGGAGGCACCATCCAGAGGCGAACTCAGCGGTATGTCTGGTTCGCTGGCCTCGCGTTGCTTCTCCTGGTGCTGGAGAGCCTGGTCAGCGATCGCCGGGATGGCGGCTGGCGGCGCGCCTCGGCGAGATTGGAAGGTGCGGCATGAGATCTTCTCGCTTCCAAGACCATCATCGACTTGCCTTCGCCTTCGGGAGTGCGCTCGCGATGGTCGCGCTCCTGCCCGCAGCGGCTCAGCAGCCCGCGACGACGACTCCCGCGCCCGCAAGCCAGGCGCCTCTCACCTTGCCCGAGAGCGCCCCATCGCCCGCCGACATCGGGTCGCCATCGCTTCCTCCACTGCCTTCGCCCACAGCAAGCAGTCGAGCAGGGGGCGATGCGACCGAGCGCGCCTTCCGAGACGCGATCCTCGAAGCGCGCTCGGCTCGGCAGCGCGGCGAGGTCGAGTCGGAGCGCTCGGCGCTCGCCCGCGCCCTTGAACTGAAGCCTGACGCAAGCGAGGTCGCCTACAACCTCGGCCTCGCCGAGTATGCCCTTGGGAACCTCGCGAAGGCCCAGGAGTTCTTCGGCCGTGCCGCACAGTCGCGCAACGCCGATGTCGCCGCGAGGGCCATGTACAACCGCGGCCGCGCCGTCATCGACGCGGTGTCGAGCGATTCCGAGGCCGGCGCTCCCTCGCCTGAGGCGATGAAGGAGGCGATCGAGCAGGTCCGTCGCGCCCTGACCCACTTCAAGGATGCAAGCGCTGCCGATCCCACCGATCGCGATGCCCGCGTGAATGCCGAGGCGACCCATCGCCTTCTCCGGCTGCTCGAACAGGAACAACAGCAGCAGCAACAGCAGCAAGGTGAGAAGGACGACCAGCAGGAGTCCGGCGAAGGAGACCAGGGTCAGCCGCAGCAATCGGGCGACCAGTCCAACGACCAGCAACAACAGCAGCAGTCGCAGGATCAACCTCAATCCGGTGACCGTTCACAGCAGCAGCAACAGGACGGTCAGCAAGGACAGCAAGGACAGGAGGGACAACAGGGTCAACAGAGTCAGCAGGATCGGCCGCAGGAGTCGAAGGACACACCACCTTCGGAGGAATCCAAGCCGTCGCCACAACAGCAGGGCGAAGGAAAGTCGCCGCCGGAGCAGCCAAAGCAACCCAAGGACTCCTCGCAGGATCGCGACCAGCAGGCGCCTCCTGAGAATCCGCTTGATGATCGCCCGCAGGAGCCGAAGGGCGACGGCGAACCGAAGGAGCCCCAGCAACAGCCCCAATCCTCGCAGCCGTCTGGAGATTCGCGTGATCGGGACCAGCAGAGACAGCAGCAGCCCAGCGCCCAACCCGAGCAGGGTCAGGGTGGTGACTCGAGTGCCAGCGCCGCGCCTGAAAGCGGCGAAGCCTCATCACAGCCACCGTCGGGTGAGCCGCGTCGGACGATGAGCCGCGAGGAGGTCGATCGCCTTCTTCAGTTGGTTCGAGAGAAGGAGAAGAAGCGGCGCGAGCAGCGTCAGGCGCAGGAGCGATTGCGACAGGCGCCCGCGGAGCGAGATTGGTAGTCCATGCGTGTGAGGTCGTTCATGCACTCTCGAAACCACATCCTGAGTCCGCTCCTTGCGTGCGCGATGGCGCTCACGGCGCTTTGTGGGCCTGTGTCGATCGCGTGGCCGCAGGGTCGACAGGGCGCGGAAGCCCGTTCTTCGAATGCCAATGTCGAGATCGTCTATCCACTCCCCCGGGCGGAGACCGGCGAGCCGATGACGGTGACCTTCGAGGTCACCAATGCGTCCACGGTCGAGGATCCGCGGGTGCCGAATACCCCGGGTCTCGAAGCTCGCGTGACGCGCTCGCGCGAGTTCTCACAGACCACCATCATCAATGGCCAGGTGACTCAGCGCCGCTCGGTGCGCTTCGATGTCAACTTCTTCGCCGAACAACCGGGGCGATTCGAGATCCCGCGGATTCGCATCGTGGTCGATGGTCAGACCTACGAGAGCCGCCCCACCACGGTTGAAGTGACGGGATTGGACACATCGCGTCTGGCGC
Organism: Phycisphaeraceae bacterium; assembly: GCA_019636735.1. NCBI lineage: Bacteria > Pseudomonadati > Planctomycetota > Phycisphaerae > Phycisphaerales > Phycisphaeraceae > Phycisphaeraceae bacterium. The sequence continues at coordinate 446,464 of JAHBWY010000002.1, read as the reverse complement.
GGGCGGAGATCTCCATCGATCCCGGCGAGGCCGTCGTCGGGCAGATGCTCACGGCGACGCTGCAAGTCAGGATCCGGAACCCCCGTGCCGGACGAGTGGCCGCCGACGCTGCGCGACTCTGGGACACCTTGATTCTGCCGAATGAGTCCCGATGGGGCCTCTTCCAGGGAGCAGTTGAAGAACTGTATCGGGAGCGCCGTTTCCGCATCCCTCCGAGATCGGAGCGCGACGCCGACGGCGACGAGTGGGTCGTTTACGAGCTCTCGACTCCCTTCTCAGCGGACAAGCCCGGGCCACTCCTCATCCACGGCATCGAGATCAAGCTTCGCTATCCGCGTGGCGCTGGCGAGCGACTGCTCACGATCGAACCAGCGCAACCTCGCGTGAACATCGAGCCTCCGCCAAGTCAGGGCCGTCCGGCTGATTTCGCCGGAGCCGTGGGTGTCTTCGAACTCGATGTCCGCGCGAGACCGACGCGGGTCGGCGTGGGTGACCCGATCACCCTTTCGATCATCATCGCGGACCGCACGCCGGGCGGTGCGGATCTCACGCGACTCCTTCCCCCGCCGATTGCGGAGCTCCCCGAACTCACGCGGAACTTCCGCATGCCCTCGGAGCCGCTGGTGGGCACCATCAACGGCCGGACGAAGGTCTTCACGCAGACGCTTCGTCCCCTCTCCGAGCGCATCACCGATATCCCACCGATCCTGTTCAGCTTCTACGACCCCGACACCGGCCTCTATCGCACACTCCGCTCGCAGCCGATCCCGATCACGGTTCTTCCGGTCGAGCGCATCGATACCGCTGCCGTGACCGGCTCCGCACCCGTCGCGACGCGACCATCAACATCGCCGACCGCGAGGTTGACTGAGATCGAAGGTGGCTTGACCGCCAGTGTGCCCGTGAGTCGTGCGATGCTCAGCTCGACGCGCCCCGATGTGGGTTGGGGCATCGCGGCGCTCCTCATGGCACCGCCCCTGCTGGTCGCGGCGATTGCATTTGCTCGTCGACGAGCGGAGCTTCGCAATGCCGATCCGCGCGGGGAACGGGCTCGAACGGCGGGCCGGCGAGCGCGTCGAGCGCTGGCCAGCGCCACCGATGCCGCGGGCGTGGCATCCATCATCAAGGCCTTCATCGCCGATCGGAGCGGCCTCGCGGCCGCCTCGCTCACCCGACGCGAGGCGCTCTCGATCCTTCGGGAGCACCACGCCGATCCAGCGATGTGCGATGAGATTGACGAGCTCATCGCCGCAGGCGAGCGACTGGCCTTCGCGCCGAACGCCTCCGCAGAGTCGACGGAACGCCTTCGTGACCGAGCCCGAACTCTGCTGGCGGCGCTCGAGCGCGTCGAGCTCAAGGTTGCGCCGCTCCCGAGCGCGCTTCCATCCACGGGAGGTGCGCTGTGAACGCGCGGCTCAGCCTCCCACTGATCGCGGCGCTCGTCGCGCTCATGCTCACAGCGCTCGTGACCCCCGCCGCGCGGGCCTCTTCCGACCCCGCCGCCTCCGGCGATGCACTGGCCACGCTCCGCGCCGCCGAGGAGGCCTACGACGACGGCATGCAACTCCTCCGGAGTGATCCCGCTGAAGCTCGGCGTCGATTCACCGAGAGCGCCACCCTCTACGCGGCGGTGCGCGACTCCGGTGCTGACAACGCCGCACTCCACTTCAACCTGGGCAACGCGCTCCTCCAAGCCAATCAACTCGGCCCGGCCATCGCCTCCTATCTCCGAGCCGAGCGAGCTTCTCCGGGTGACAGCCGTGTGCAGCGCAACCTGGCGCATGCCCGCGGCCAGGTCACCGATCGCTTCGAGCGAGCGGGCACCACGACTATTCTTGAGAATGTCGCGAGCTGGTGGCATGTCCTCTCCACATCGCAGCGACTCGCGATCGCGGCAGGCGCGTGGGCTCTGCTCTGGACGCTGATCCTGATCCGCATGGTGCGACCCCGTCTCTTCATCAGCGAAGGAAGCGCGATGGCCTTCCGCATTGGCGGTGGAACACTCGCCGCCGTGGCCCTCACCCTCGGCGTGACGGTCGCCGCTGATCTGGCCCTTGAGCGCTTGCGTCCGCGCGGGGTCATCGTCGAGAACGGAGTGGTCGTCAGGAAGGGTAATGGCGACGGCTTCGATCCGCAGTTCCAGGAGTCACTTGGAGAGGGAGTCGAGTTCAGGGTGGTCGATCGGCGGCCGGGATGGCTTCAGATCGAACTCTCGAATGGCCGCGGCGGCTGGATCAGGGAGAGCGAAGCGGAAGTGCTTTGAGCGACGCGCGCTGGCGCATCCGCCCGCGAGGTCGATCGGGCTCGGCAGCATCAAACATCGCGCCCATCGAAGTGTGACGGCTTTGAGCGCAAGGTCAGCCCAGCGCCGACGGCGCACCGTCACCGCCCCCATGTTCGCCTTCGTCGGGTCTCCGCGTGGCCGCGGTATCGTGGCGCCATGCAGGCAATCCTCTTCGGTGTCTTTGCAGGCGTGGCTTGGGGTGTGGGCGAACTCTGCACCAAGCTCGTTCTCAAGTCGGGCCAGGTCGGTCCCCTCTCGGCCATCATGGTGCGGACCGTGGTGGCGCTGCCGATTCTTGCCGCAGCGTGGTTCTTCGCCACGCGAGGCTGGCTGTCGTGGGTCGGTCTCGACTCGAGCCGGGAGCCCGCTTGGTGGCTCGCCGATGGTCGAACGCTGCTCCTGCTTGTGCTCGGCTCAGGTCTCAGTGCCGGTGCGCTCGGGGTCGGGCTCTTCTACATGGGCATCGCGGTCGGCGATCTCTCCAAGGTGAAGCCAATTGCCTTTGCCCTCGCTCCGGCCATTGCCGTCGTGCTCGCTTGGCTGATTGTCGGCGAACCCATGAGCCTGCGGAAGGTGCTGGCACTCGTCCTGCTTCTCTCCGGCGTCGTGCTCCTCACGAGCTCGAAGTGAGCGCCGCACTCTCGGCGCTGCCAGCTTGCCCATCACCACGACTTCCCGTGGCGAGATGACGAATCAACTCCCCGCACTCGGGACAGCGATCGCTCTGGATCTTCATCAGGTCCTGACGACAAACGCGACATTGCGGCGATTCAAGCGTGAGCTTGTAGCGAAGGCCGCATTGGAGGCATTGACCGGAGCCAGGCCTGATCACGATGACGCCGTGACAGCGTGGGCAACCGATTTCGCCCGGCGTGATGGATGCCGCGTGCGCCGCCACCTCGACACGCCAGTTGAACCAACCGACAAGCGCCACGATCGCAAAGAGGCTGGCCGCAATGACCCCGACAGTCCCGCCGAGCGCCAGACCCACATCGCTTCGGAGTCCGGCCCCTGCCGCGAGGATGACGCCAGAGGCGATGACACATGCGATGAAGGCCGCTGGAAGAAACGCCGTGCTCCCCTGGAGGCGCGCGACGCGCATTGGCCGGGCGAGGGAAACCCCGACCGCGATCGACCAGCACACGAGAAGCAGCACCGGCGGGTCGATCCCGAGGATTCTCTCTTCGCCGGTCCTGCGGGCATGAAGGATCATGGCGCCGGTCACGAGCAGCGCCAGCAGCGGCGCGATCGACGCGAGGAACGGCGCCATCAGCGGCTCCGCAGGTCGACGCCATGCGGCGGCCAGAAGGAGGAGCGTGGTCACGGAGATGACCTGCCCGAAGATGCGGGCTTCGATCCACCAATTCTCCCAGAAGGTGGATCGCACCGCTGCGTCGATCGAGGGCGCCACTGAAAGGGCGGCCGCGATGGCTGCCAGCGAGACTCCCGCCATCGCCAAATGGCGTACTCCCGGCTGGTGGAGCAGACTGAGCGACGACAATGCCGCAAGGCCCGGCAAGAGGAGGAGAAAGGCCGCACCGAGCAGCGCATCAGATCCCACCGCCGTCACGAACACTGCCGAGAGGGAAATGAGCAGAACCTGAAGGGAGAGCGTGGCGATGCCTGCGACTCCCGCTTCGCGAAACGAGGGGCGCGCCGCAAGCATCGCGAGGGGAATGCAGAGGAGCGCCGCCACAACTCCTGCGATTCCGATGGCTGCGATCCTGGGCAGCGCGTCATACCGCCCCTGCACCATGATCACGAGAGAACTGAGCAGGACCACTCCCAGGAGCAGCAGGATTGACCCGATGATCCACTGGCGCACGGGGACCTCCTAGGAAGTGCACGCCACACGCCCCTGCACGGGCGTGAACTCAACGGAGAGGGTGGGATTCGAACCCACGAGCAGGACAAGCCCGCTACCGGTTTTCGAGACCGGCCCTTTCAACCGCTCAGGCACCTCTCCTCACCGCACTCCTCGGACGACACCCTCGGAGTCGGGGCGAACACGATAGCAGAGAGCGTCTGGTTCAGGCGACCGCTTCCTCCTGCGGCTTGAAGGCGGCAATGAGCTTCTGCTGGACATCGTGCGGGGCCTGCTCGTCGTGGCTGTGCTCCATGGTGAAGCTGCCCGCACCTGCGGTCATGCTCTTCAGGCTGCTCGCGTAGGTCGTGACTTCGCCCAGCGGCGCGGTGGCTTTGACAAGCACCTGCCCGCCCGGCAGCGTCTGCGTGTCGATGATGCGGCCTCGGCGCGAGGAGAGGTCGCTCGCGATGGCGCCCAGCGCGCTCGCCGGCGCGGAAACCTCGAGCGAGACGAACGGCTCCATGATCACGGGCTTCGCCTTGCGCGCGCCATCAATGAAGGCATGCTTCCCGGCGGTGATGAACGCGATCTCCTTGCTGTCGACCGGGTGGTGCTTGCCGTCGTACACGCTGACCTTCACCCCCTGCATGGGGTAGCCCGCGATCACACCATGCACAAGCGCCTGGCGAACGCCCTTCTCAATCGCCGGAATGAACTGCCTCGGCACGCTTCCGCCATAGGTGTCATCGACGAGTTCGAGAGGCCAGTGCGGGTTGTCATGGGGCAAGGGCTCGACACGAAGGTAGACCTCGGCGAACTGGCCGGCGCCACCAGTCTGCTTCTTGTGTCGGCAGTGACCTTCGCCCTTGATGGTGACCGCCTCGCGATAAGCGATCTTCGGCGGGTGGGTGTTCACATCGACGCCGAATCGCTCCTTCAGCATGCGCAAGGCGATGCGCAACTGGAGGTCGCCCATGCCGCGAAGCACCGTCTCACCGGTCGCCGCGACATGCTCGACGCGCAGCGTGGGATCCTCGAGTTCGAGCTTCGCGAGGCCCTCGGAGAGCTTCGCCTCCGTGCCCTTGGTGGCGGCTTCGACGGCAAGCCCCTGCACGGGGCGCGGCATCGGCAGCGGACGAAGTCGCAGCCACTCCGACACCTCGGCATCGTGAAGAATCGATCCTGCCCGAACTTCCTCGAGCTTCGGCACTGCGCCGATCTCACCCGCGACGAGTTGGTCAACCTCCACATGATTCTTGCCCTGCATGCGGTAGAGATGGTGGAGTTTCACCGGCTTGCGGCTGTCATCGAGTCGAAGCGCCGCGTCCTTCCGAATGGTTCCCTGGTGCACTCGGAAGTACGCGAGACGACCGACATAGGCGTCGATCGAGACCCGGAAGACATGCGCCATCGCGGGATCGGCGGGGTCGTGACTCGGAACCCATGGCTCCGGCGCCTTCCCTTCCTGCACGACCTCGAAGGGGCGCGGATTGCTCTCGGAGGGACTGGGCGCATGGTGCACAAGATCCTTGAGCAGCTCCTTCACACCCGCTCCGCTCCGAGCGGAGACGAAGACGAGTGGAATCAGGTGCGCCTCTCGAAGCGCCTTCTCGAAGGGATCGTGCAGTTCATCAACTGAGGCGACCTTGCCGTCGAGGTACTGCTCCATGAGCTTCTCGTCGACCTCGACCACCTGATCAACAAGCTGGGAGTGGAACGACGCCACATCGCCAAGGTCACTCTCCCCCTTCTCGTTCTCGAAGCAGTCGACGACGCTGGCACCGTGACCCGCAGGAAGGTCGAGCGGACGCACCACCGGGCCGAGGAAGTCCTTGATTGCCTCGATCGCTTCCGAGAGTTCGTCGCCGCGATCAATCTTGTTGATGGCCACCATGCGCGGCAGCTTGCGCTCCTCGGCCACCTTGGCAAGGCGCCGAAAGACAGGATCTACACCCGTCTTCGGATCGACGACCAGAAGCACCATGTCCGCGGCGGGCATGCAGGCGAGTCCGCGTCCCAAGAAATCGGAGAGCCCGGGCGTATCGATGAGGTTGACCGTCACGCCTTCGAACTCGAGGTGCACAACGGTTGCATCCACCGAGTGTCGCAACTCCTTGGAGATGGGGTCGTAGTCGCAGACGGTCGAGCCTTCCTCGACCTTTCCCGCCTTGGGGATGGCGCCCGCCTCGTGGAGCAGAGCTTCGATCAGCGAGGTCTTCCCGCCGCCCGAGCCGCCCATGACCACGATGTTGCGGACGCTCCTGTTCGCTCCAGCCATGTCGCCTCCCAGTCCGGACCTGCGACGCGGCGCACCACGCGCCGGGACGCGGGCTCATGAAAACCCCGGGAAAGCGCATCGTAGTGGGCCGACTCCGCCTTGGCCGCCCCAATCAGGGAGAGCGGTCCGAAACGGAGCCGGCCCGAACAGAAAACTCCGAGGTCACCTCTCGAGCAGTGACCCTCTCACTCATCCGGTCCAGTTGCCCAGCACGAGGGCGATGTCGGCACCATCAACCACTCCGTCGCCATTGGCGTCGCCGGGCGAGCCCGCACCACCGCCCCAGTTTCCGAGCACGATGGCGAGATCACTGCCGTTGACAAAGCCATCGCCGTTGAGGTCGCCCGGAATGGGAGGCGGACCCTGCTCACAGACATCGGGCGTGCCGTTTCCGTTGAGATCAGCACAGGTCGTCATCGGACCGGCCCACGGCACACCGGCGACCGCCGCATCCTCCTCGAACATCTCGAGGCAGAATCCGTTCGGGAAGCACGCGGCTCCAAGCGGGGGCGGACAGTTGGCCTGAGCGCAGGTGACATTGTTCCCCGTGTAGAGACCGCCAGCGGCGGCGCAGTCGGCTGGGCTCATCACGGCGCATGTGCCGTCAGGCTTGCAGCATGCGCCGGTCGCGAAGCAGGTGTAGCTGGCGCAGTTCTGTCCCACGGGGCCTGGAACTCCGCCCGCCGCGACACAGTTCGGGAAGCTCAGGTTCAGGCAGCCACCCGTCGACTGGAAGCAGCAGGGAACATTGCCGGTCGGCACGCAGTTGGCGGACTGGCAGTTGGTGTTGGCGCCTTGGAAGGTTCCACCCAGTGCAGCGCATTCATTCGGAAGCGCGATGGTGCACTGGCCCGATGGCAGGCAGCACGCACCCGGTGCTGGTGGTGGACACCCGAGCCCGGTGTAGCTCACCCGAATGTTCCAGTCGCCGGTCGGCTTGCAGAAGCTGATCAACTGGTTGAAGTTGAACCAGCCACCCGGGCACGCCAGCGGACAGGTGATCGCGAAGAGCCAGTTGTTCGCGGCGTGCTGGAGACCGTTGGTGTCCGTGGTTGGAAATGCGTTGCTGTTGGTTGGAATGGTGCCACACGGGCCGCTCGGCAGATTGTGATGCTTGTCGATGCGGTACCCGACGGAGATGATTCCGCTTCCATTGTTCTGAAGGATGATCTGCTCCGGGTCACCAGGATCGACCAGGAACTGGATGTTGACGCCGTTCGTGCCCGGGGGAATCACGAGGTGAGGCAGGACCGTCCCATCGGAGCTGAAGACCGCCACGAGATTGCCCGTCGCCGGAGTGCCCTCCCAGAAGAGCACTGACCAGTGGGTCGTGGTCGTCACCGTGGTGTTGCTCGTCGCGAAGATCATCTCGGTGAGATCGATTCGAACGGGAAACTGATCGGCGGGAACCGCGAACGACGCGGCCGCAATCTCGCCCTGCGAGAAGCCCGCTTGCAATGTGAATGCGCCGCCTGAGAAGTTCGCGGCGGACCAGGTCTTCACCTCCGGCGGACACGATGCGACGCCACCTTCGTAAGGCTCGTTCTCGCCGCCGACGGGCAGATCGATGACATCCCTGAGCAGAATTGGTAGAGGATCGAAGCGAGTGCCCCCACGCTCCGCGGCCATGACCGCTGACGAGAGGAAGAGCGCGGAGATCGACACGAACGCGAGGCTCTTGGCAGACATGAGAACTCTCCTGTGTGCCCCGGAATCAGAAAGGCCGATATCGGAAAGTTAACATCTGGCGGATTGATGCCAAGCCCCAGTTCCGATCTCGGCGCACTTCCGACGCTCTCATCGGCCTGACTTCGTGACCGGAGATACCTTCCGGACCTTCTCTACGGCGTACACCTCCACCCCGCAAGCCCCGACGGCCAACCATTGGCTGGCGACCGCGCTCAAGGACGGGATGCGCCCCACCACTGTCATCACCCCCGTTTCGAGAGTCCTGACGGTTGTTCAGCGCTTCCGGGAGGACGAGGGCGGACGAAGACCGCTGCTCTCCCAGTCGATCGTGATCTTGCCCTGCCGGATCTCCTCGATCGCGATTTCGAGATTGGAGAGGTGGCGACCGTCGGGCGTGCTTCGGGACACCAGCGGACGGGCATCTTCGACCAGCTCCGCCAGGCGTCGCTGGATCAGCGCCGTCAGCTTGAAACGGCCACCGAGATTCTCGACAAGGTCATCGTTGAGCAGGGCTTCGATCACAGAGACTCTCCTCGGAGCGAATCGTGGAGTGTAGCGAGGATCGACCGCCACGCCAAGGGCATTCCAGCCCTCCAGATCGCGTAACCGGTGTTTGGGGTTGGAACCGATCCCGCCGCTCGGAGGTTCAGGGCACGCAGCACGCCCGGCGGCGGGTGGTGGGCGGGGCTCCGGACGCTCAATGGCGGCAACAGGTAGATTCGGGCCGATGGCGGAGGTGAAACTGCCTGCAACGAAGTCCGGTCCGCGGGCACTCAGACTCGATCGAGATGGCGTGATGCTCGTCGCCGCGGCCATGGTCGGGGTGGTGATGGGCCTCGCGGCGCTGGCGTTCATCGGCCCCATCCAGTGGCTTGAATCAAGGCTTGAAGGCGGCGCTCATTCGCTGGGTTCGCTCGGCGTCATCGTCGTGCTGACAGCGCCGATGATCGGGGCGTTCCTGACCGCCATGGTCTTCATCGCACTGCCCATCGTGGCCCGCGGTCACGGCGTGACCTGGGTGCTCTACGCCGTCAGTCGCGAGCGCTCCCGTCTTCCTCTGCGCCTCGGCGTTCGGCAGTGGCTCGGCAGCACCTTCACCATCGGATCAGGTGGATCGGCGGGACCTGAGGGACCGATCGTCACGATCGGCTCCACCATCGGCAGCGTGCTGGCCAGAAGACTTGGAGCGTCGCCGCCGCAGATCACGACCTTGCTCGGATGTGGCGCCGCTGCAGGATTGGCCGCTGTCTTCAATGCGCCACTGGCGGGCATCTTCTTCGTGCTCGAGGTGATCCTGCGCGACTTCTCCCTTCGAACCTTCACGCCGATCGTGATCGCCAGCGTCATGGGGACCGCCACGGCGCAGACCGTGCTCGACAGCCGACAGCCGATCTTCGGCATTGGTCCCGGATTCTTCGAAGGTGCGCCTCCTTCCTTCACCGTGGCGCAGGTGCCGTCGTTCGCGCTCCTCGGGGGCGCGTGCGCTCTCGTCGCGATCGCCTTCGCGCGGGTGCTGCGCCGCAGCGAACATCTCTTCGCGCGCGTTCCGGGGCCTGCATTCCTGCGACCTCTCTGGGGCGCGTGTGCGCTTGGCCTGCTCGGAGCGGGCTATGTGCTGCTGACTCGGACCACCGAGGGTGGACCGCCCTTCTTCGGAAACGGCTACGCGCTCATCCGGGATCTACTGACCCCCGCCTGGTACAGCCGTGACGATCGAGTCGGCGGCTCGCTCATCATGCTCGCGATCATTCTCGGCGCGTGGACGCTCCTCAAGATGATCGCCACGGCCTGCACGCTCGGTTCGGGTGGTGCGGGCGGCCTCTTTGCACCGAGCTTGCTGATCGGGGCCACCGTCGGTGGTGCCTTCGGAGCGTTCGTTGACGGCACGGGCATCATTCCAGGCGCCCACCCCGCGTCGTTCGCGCTCGTCGGCATGGGATGCACGGTGGCGGCTTCGTCACACGCGCCGCTCACCGGCGTGCTGCTGGTCTACGAATTGACGCAGAGCCCGCGCATCATTCTGCCGCTCATGCTCGCCGCGGTGGTGGCGGTACTGGTCGCACGCTGGTTTGATCGCGACTCGATCTACACGGCGGAACTGCGGCGCCTCGGCGTGCAGTTCGGACCATCGCCCGATGCGGCGCTGCTCCGCCAGCTCTCAGTGAGCGACCTGCGCCTTGAGCCCGCCTCATTGGTTCATCCGCAGGACGATGGCCGTCGCCTGCTCGAACTCGCGGAGCAGCACCATGCCGATGAGATGGTCATGATCGACGACGAGGGGTGCTATCTCGGCATGATCACGGCGGGCGATCTTCGGGCGGCGATCGTCTTCCGCGAAGCGCTGCCCCTCGTGCACGCCGATGAAATGGCGCGACGCGACATCTCGCCGCTCGCACCCGACCTGTCGCTTGACCAGGCGCTTGATCGCTTCTCACGCCACGATGTCCAGAGCCTGCCCGTGGTCGATCCTCAGACGAAGCAGGTGCTCGGCATGGCGGGCCGGGCTCGCATGATGCGGCGATACCAGGATGAACTGGAGCGGCAGGCGTGAGCGAACCCCGCTTCCGCTTCCCGGTGCGGATGCGTCTCCGGAGCCCCGCTGTCTTCCGACGCGCCTACGCCGACGGCGCCAGGACCGACGCGGGTGGTGTCATCGTCTATGCGCTCGCCAATGAACTCGACCATCCGCGCCTCGGCATCTCGATCGGCCGACGCGTCGGCGGTGCAGTCGTGCGCAACCACATGAAGAGGCTGCTGCGCGAAGCCTTTCGTCTCTCACAGCACACGATCGGCGGCGGATGCGACTTGGTGGTCGTGGTCCGCCCGCACCGGGCCCGGAGCGTGCCGGAGTACACCGAGGTTCTCCTTCGAGCCGCCGCCAAGCGGAGGCACGGGATCGACCCCTGAACCACCCCACGGGTGGCATCGCGCGAGTCGGCGGAGCGTGAGGGCGCTGCCTCGGATCGCTCCGTGAGTGCGCAGCGCCTCCTTGGCGTAGCAGGAACACGAGGGGTGAAAGCGGCAGCGCCCGCCGAGCACGGGACTCAGCAGCCGCTGGTAGAGCGACACGAGCGCCATGACCGATCGCGCCGCGATCGTGGGGCGCGCGGTACTCACGGCTCCTCCCGAACGCGGTTGCGAATGAGCCCCACGCCGGTCACCTCGACTTCGACCACATCACCGTCCTTGAGGAATCTCGGCGGCGTTCGAGCCGCACCGACACCCGACGGAGTTCCCGTGAGGATGAGCGTGCCGGGAAGGAGCGTGGTTCCTCGGCTCAGGTCGGCGACAAGCCGCGCCACGGAGAAGAGCATGAGGCTGGTCGACGACTCCTGCATCAGCTCGCCGTTCAAGCGCGTGCGCAGGAGAAGTGATCCGGGGTCAGTCACCTCGCGCGCGGGCCGGAGCGGCGAAAGCGGGCAGAAGGTGTCGAAGCTCTTGCCGCGGCAGAACTGGCCGCCGCTCCCCTGCTTCTGCCACCACCGCGCCGACACATCGTTCGCAACGCGGTACCCCGCGATGACCTCGCCCGCCTGAAGTTCGGGCACATCGCGCGCCGCCACGCCGATCTCGACGGCCAGTTCCCCCTCAAAGTCAACTTGCGGGCCATGCTCGCGCGCGATCCTCGGAATGACGATGTCATCCTCGGGCCCGCAGATGCTCGCCGGGTTCTTCATGAAGACCATGGGGTGGGTCAGCGGCGCCCCGCCCATCTCCGCCGCGTGATCGGCGTAGTTTCGACCGATGCAGAGGATGGCTGGAGGCGTTCGCATGTCGTGGGCGCGACCGGGGCAACGCCGTCAGCGAGTCTGGAAGTCGGCTCGCGATCCAGCGCGCTGCTCCTCGCGCTGACGGGCTCGCTCGGCTCGAACCAGTCGCCACTCTTCCATGCCCGGAGGCTCGGGGAACATCTGGGTGACGGCCTGGGAGAGCGCCGTCTCAACATCGGGGTCGCCGCGCCCTTGCGCTCGCACGCGCTCCACGATCGACTGACCGATCGGACTCATCCTGATCTCGCGGTTGATGGAGTCTCGGACGCCATCATAGGCCAGGCGTCGCATGGCCTCGGGCGCGCGGTTGTACATGGTGAGCCGGTCAAGCAGCGAAATGCTCGAATCCTTCAGCAGCGCGGTGAACACGCGTTCCTCGGTCGTCTCCATGTCCGCAATGAGATCCCTCATGCGTCCTTCGCCGAACTTGTTGACGAAGTTGAAGTAGTGCGTGCTCTTGAAGAACTCGATGATGCCGGAGGCGAACTCGCGCGCGGTCTTGAGCCGCTCGGGTCGACCCATCAGGTAGGCCTGAATGAAGCCGTTTCGGAGCGCGGCATAGACATCGGTTGCCGCGGTGTCGGGGACATACTCATACTCACCCCGCGTCGTCTCCTGGACGAAGACATCGATGGGGCGACGATACTTGTTGCTCGGCCGCACACCTGTCGAGCCGAAGAGCTGGTCCAGTTCCGTGTAGATCTGCTGCGCCGCCTCGATTTCGCCCGCACGCCACAACTCGCGGACATTCGAGGTCATGAAGTTCTCATAGAAGTCGGCGAAGGTGTCGACGCCACCGCCGCGACTTCGGTCGTAGTAGTGGTCGTAGAGATTTCGGAAGGCCTTGTTGGCCGCCTGGATCCAGCGCGGGTCGTTGAGCCGGGTCGGGTTGTCGTTGGAGAAGGGATCGAAGCTCATCAGCCCCGATCGCTGGAGAGCCTGGATGGCCTGCAGCCAGAGGCGATCATTGTTGAGCTGCTTGTAGACATCATCGATGTTGTCGTAGCGCTCCGCGCCCGTCTCGGAGCCGAGCTTCGCCCAGTAGAAGGCGTGAGCCTGCGGATGGCGCCAGTCGAAGGGACCGTACTCCTTCGTGTATTGCGCCATGCGAACCGGGTCCATGTTGTAGGTATCCAGCAGCACGCGCTTGCGAAGCCAGGTGATGAACTGCTCAAGCGGCACCTGGAGCTCGGGATCGCGGAAGACCTCGGAGATCGCGACATAGAGCGGGTCGGTGCGACGAAAACCCTGATCGAGCTCCATGAGCCTCGCATAGGGCGAGGTCTCGATGGCCTTCCATTGACCGTAGAGGTTGAGCAGATTGCGATCGAACTTGAAGGAGAAGCGTCGCTGGTAGGGTGAGAGACCCGAGGTCAGGCGATCGACGACCTTCTGCACATCGGGGTGAAGGGCGACGAGCTCGGCATAGGTGTCGGGCGCATCGGCGATCGCCTGAATCCAGCGCTCCCGCTCTTCCTGGTCAAAGGGCGGAATCCCCAGCAGATACTGCCACTCTCTGGCGAACTCGCGCTTGTAGAAGAGATGCGCGTCATCGCTCACGCCGTCGATCTTGTGGGCGAACCAGAAGGCCAGTTCCTTGTTGAGCCCGAGGTCGTTCGGGTTGTAGCGGAGCCCCTGGTTCCGAACGAGGTCGATGCCCTGGTTCACCCATGACCAGCGCTCCTGCGGCGTGTTCGTGAGAACCGAGATGTTGTAGGCCATGTTGTGGCCGTGGAAGGCCCAGACCTCGGGGAAGCGCGGCTGGAGCTTGGTGATCCACGATGCGAGAGAACTCGCCTCGTAGAACTGGCCCTTCTCCTTCATCTTGGCGAGCTTGATCCAGAGGTAGTCCGCCACGATGGGCCTGATGGCGCCGATGGCGTTGGCGAGTGCAATGATCGGCGGCGCGCCCTCGATCGGATCAGCGGTGTAGCGCAGGCCGAGCGTCTCCGCGCCCGACAGCATGCGTGGCACGAGCGCACTCGCGCCGACCACCGAGACGAGCACGGCAAGCGCCGCCATGAGTTGGATCACGCGATCACGCATCAGCCACCTTGACCACTGTAGATCGCAAGTTCCTTCCTGCGGAAGATGATCCATCCGACGCAGGCGGTGACTCCCGTCCAGAGCACCCCGATCACGGCGATGGTGCGACCGACCGTACTCCACGGGACCAGGCGCCCTTCGACGAGGAGCGTCTCGCCACTGGTTCCGCCGAACCCGGAGAGCGCGAAGTACGCCGCCTGCGCAATGCCGCGGACCGTGTGCTGGAAGGCCTTGGCCAGCCAGAAGTCATTCGGATCGACCCAGTACTCCTCGATGGCCACCGCGAGGAAAGGCGTCAGCGAACCGATGAGATAGACCGTGGCACTGAAGAGGAGCGCGACCGGGAAGTTCAGAACGGTCGCCGCACAGATGCCCAGCATTGCGAGGAACGAGAGCTTGACCCACTCCACCACCATCGCGCGGACAAAATTCATCTCGAATGAGCCAGCCTTGTAGAGCACCTCGATGCCGTTGGCATCCCAATTCAGTGTTCCACTTCCTGGGAAGAACTCCCCGTCTCGGAATCCGATGTTCATGATCTCGAGCACCAGCGTGCCATCGTCACCGATGTTCTGCCATCGGACGCGCTCGGTGTGGCGCTGGGCGGGCACATAGATGCGATCCATCCAGCTCCCGTCGGCGAAGCGGAAGACCACCGGATGCTGTTCATGTGGGCTGCTCGCCCCGATATGGAAGAGGAACGAGAGGCTCACATCGGCCTGCGCGGCGCGCGCGGCGCCCATCCCGGGGAAGCGATAGGTGCGTGACTCACCCGCAGGCACCAGGCGCTGCGCCGAGAGCGCATCCCGACGGATCTGGTCGCCGAGCGCTCGACGCACCTCCGCCTCGTTGCGGAAGCCCATGTCGATGTCCTGTCGGATGCTCGGGTCGGCGGCGATCAGGTCATCGACCGCCGTGCGCACCTGATCGGGCGAGAGCGGCTCATAGACAGGTCGCACACCCACGCGTGCGGCAAGCACTTCGTCGCGGACCGCCATCTCATCGAGAAAGTCCTGCGCGGGCTGCGTGCGCATGTACTCGACAAAGAGCAGGATGCTCACGCCGCTGACGAGGAGGAGCACTGCGTTGACCGCCACCACGCCCAGCCACTTGCCCAGGATGTAGCGCATGCGATCGACGGGCTTGGTCAGCGTCTGCCAGATCTGGCGATCCCGGATCTCGAGCGCAACCGTCGCACAGGCCAGCACAAGCGTGAGCAGTCCCGCCAATCCGAAGGTCACCCCCAGCGACCAGCTCAGGAAGGCCTGGATTCGGTAGCGGAGCGGTCCAGCATCGATCGCGAGCGGGACGAGCGGCAGCACCACCAGCAGCACGAGGATGAACGCGCCGGTGTACCACTGCCGCGTCGACTCGCGGACCACGATGTTCGCCACTGCGGAGAGGGAGCCGGCACCCGAAAGGGCTCGCAGCACCAGCCGACTCAGCACGCCGTAGCCGACGATCAACACCACCATGCCCACGATGGCGACGAGCATGCCCGTCTCGCCCCGCAGGAGCGCGATCGACCCGCCTCCGATCGCGCCGAGAAGGACCGCGAGCATCATCGGCGCCAGACCGAGCCCCGCGGCGATGGCCGCGATCGCGGCGGCGGCCAGCACGACCCCCACCACGGCCGTTCGATTGAAGATCGCCGGTGGCGCCCAGGCCGGCATCGAGGGCGCCATCAGAAGTTCCGCAATCTGATCGGCGACGACGAGGCGCCCGGAGGTCCTGTCGAAGAGTTGCTCCCCGAGGGACCGCAGCTGCATCGACACATAGCTGCGATCACCGACGGTCACACGCCCCTGTTCGAGCAATTCCACCGTCGCCGGATCGCGCTGGTTCAGGTTCGCATTCGCGAGGCGATCGATGATGCCGGCCCGCTGCGAGGCGAGCCGGAACGAGGTCACGATGACCGGCAGCCCGGCAAGAATGACGACGAGCGCGGCAATGAGCGCGGCGATCCATGTCCGCCCCGGCTTGCGCAGTGCGTTCTGAAGCCTCGGCAGAAACAGCCAGAGCACCCACAGCCCCACGCATGAGGCCAGGAGCGTGATGAGCAGAAAGGCGTTGAAGGTGAAGCTTGCCGCGCTCACCGCTTCGACCCACCCTCATCATCGGCCCTGTCGCCGAGAAGCCCCTCGATGAACGAACGATCGACCTTGGGATCGGACGGTGGGGCCGCCCCCGGTGTTCGCGGAGATGACGGCGATGACGAAGGAGTTGGAGAAGACGGTGTCCCCGGCGTCGAGCCCGAACCGCTCCCACTCTTCGGTGGCGCTCCCCTCGCTGGCCCGCCGCGCTCCGGCGCGTCGATCTCTGGATGATCCGGCGCCTTCGCCTCGGTCAGTTCGCGAAGCACATCGTCCCGGACGCCGCGCTCGCGTCGCGCCTCGTCGGGGCGCTCGACCTCGACGGCACGCACCGGTGCGCTTTCGGAGGTCGACGCGAGGGACTCGATGAGCGCGCCGCCTTCGCTCTCCTCGCTCGCTTCGTCGCCGTGGAGCAGGAAGTCCGCCGTGGGTCCGCCGTGCTTGGCGCCGCTCGTGGCCACCTGCTCCTGGCGTGCCCGCTCGACGATGCTGATGAAGAGCTCTTCGAGCTTCTGACGCGGCGCCTGCACCCGCTCGATGGAAGCGCCTTCGCTTTCCCGAATGACCTGCTCGATGCGGGTGATCGTCTCGGGCTTCAGGCGCGGCGCCTGAATGACCGTTCGATTCGTATCTTCGAGAAGCTCCTCGGTGGTGCCTTCAGCTCGAACTCGCCCGCCATACAGGATCACCATGCGGTCGCAGACATCCTCGACCTCGGAAAGCAGGTGGCTCGACAGGAGGATGGTCTTCCCGCGCCGACCCAGGTCGAGCAGCAGGTCCTTCACCTGCCTCGTGCCGACGGGGTCGAGTCCCGATGTCGGTTCATCGAGGATGAGGAACTCGGGATCGTTGATGAGCGCCTGCGCCAGGCCGAGGCGCCGCGCCATGCCCTTGGAGAACTCGCCCACCGTGCGATTGGCGGCGGCGTCGAGACCGACCATGGACAGCAGCTCGCCCGACCGACGGCGCCGGACGCGCCGATTCAACCCGAAGAGCTTGCCGTAGTAGTCGAGCGTCTCGACCGGGTTCAGGAAGCGATAGAGATAGCTCTCCTCGGGAAGAAATCCGATGCGTCGCTTCACCGCGACATCGTCGGGTTCCCGGCCGAAGACCCGCAGCACGCCCTTCGATCGCCGCAGGAGTCCGAGGATCATCTTGATCGTCGTGCTCTTGCCGCTGCCGTTGGGGCCGAGCAATCCGAAGATCTCATGCCGCCGGATGTGGAAGTCGATGCCATCGACGGCCACGGCGGTATCGCGATGCCAGAAGTCATGGAAGACCTTGGTGAGCGCCACCGCCTCCACGACGAGGTCCTGCTTGGCAGGTTTGACGACGGCTTGCTTCATGTGCACTCCTGCGCCGGGTCAGCGTCCGCGGCCTCGCGTGGCATCGCGCTCCAGTCGCCGACCTGGACCATCGATGACGATCCCGCGCAGTCCGAGGTTCCATGTCGGATCGAGTCGCGCGGCCGCATCGGCCTCCGCTCGCTTGCGCCGCAACTCAGCGTCGCGGCGCGACTGCATGACATCGGGACTGCTGGCGACGGAGACGGTGAAGCGCGACATGCCTGGCGCCACCGAGAAGACCTCGATCTGGTCGGCGTTGTCGCTGAAGACCTGCTTGATCGCATCAAGCCACATCTGCCGAACAAGCTGGCGCGGATTCTCGCGGAAGCTCTCCTTGAGTCCTTCGAGTCGGCGTGTCTCCGCGCCGAGCGTCGCCTGGATGGCGCCCTGATAGGCGCGCGCCCGGTTCAGGATGAGCGACGCCTCGCCCCCGAGATCAGCCCGCTCCATGAGTGTGCCGAGCTCGGCCAAGAGCGCGTCCGCTCGCTCTTCGTCACCAGCCAGAAGCGCCGTTTCGTAGCGGCGAACACCTTCGAGCAACGCCTCGTAGGCGGGCCCCGCCACCGCCACCAGCAGCGACTGCGCCTCCTGCCGCGCCTTGTCGACCACTTCCTTGGCCTGCTCGCGCGCCACCTGCACCTGGGCGTAACGGTTCTCGACTGCCAGCGGTGCGATGCGCTCGGGGACGGAGAGGGTCACGATGCGGATGCCGCAACCAAGCTGATCGAGCACCTCTTGGGCCTTCTCGCGGATGAGCAGCTCGAGCTCGCTCCGGCGGCCTGTTCGGGTCACCACCCTGACGGAGTCCTCTCCGGCGTCGTTCGAAGCATCAGGCGCCGCTTCGGCCGCCGCAGTCTCGGTTCGTGCAGCACCACTCTGCTGCGTCCCGGCATCCGCTCGACCTCGCAAGCTGTCGCGATCGGCGAGGAGATCGTCGAGCGGCGTCACCGCGCTCGCGAGAACCACGCCGCGCATCAACGCCGTGCGAACGAGTCGATCGACAAGAGCTCGGTCGACGCGCTCCACATAGGC
The DNA here is from genome assembly GCA_019636735.1 of Phycisphaeraceae bacterium. Taxonomy (NCBI): domain Bacteria; kingdom Pseudomonadati; phylum Planctomycetota; class Phycisphaerae; order Phycisphaerales; family Phycisphaeraceae; species Phycisphaeraceae bacterium. The sequence goes on along the minus strand of JAHBWY010000002.1, from coordinate 428,119 downwards.
GCTGACATCGTCGACCATGTACTCCGCCACCACCTGAAGGTGGGCGAGATCGCCATCGGCGGTCAGGACTGAACCATCGGCCCCGGGACGAATCGGGTTCGAGGTATCTGCCGCCTCGATCGCGCGCTGGATCGTCGAGTTGGGCGGAAGGCGCGGCCAGAACTCATTGCGAAGGGAGATGTCTCGCCGGGATTCAAAGACGACAATCTCTCCGATCGGGTACGGCCAGAACGGCTCGAGCCCCGGGCTCAACTGCGCCTCGGCGCCCTGCCCCTGAATACGCCCGAACATTGTCTTCACCCCGGTGAACCCCTCCTGCACCGTCTGGAATCCACTGAAGAGGAAGGTCACCAGCAGTCCGAGGATGGCGAGTTGAAGGATGCGATAGCTGAGCCGCAGGGCTTCGCCGAGGCTCTGATTCGCGGGGTCCATCGCCTCGCGCAGCGCCGCCTCTCCCCCCGCCTCGGCGGAGACCTGAAGCCGGACGCTCGCCTCTCGGCGCGGCGCATCCTCATCGCGGTCGACATCTTGAATGGGATCGTCGGGAAGGGAACTCATTTACGAACCTCCCGCTCCACCACTCGCGGCCGCCGCAGGTCGTGGCGACATGCGAGTGGAGTCACTCTGCGGGCGAATGGGTCTGCCGCCGGCGTCGCGCGTCGGCTGCGGAATCCCCTGCGCATCAGTCGGCGCATCGGGATCGAGCAACTGGAATGGCGCCCGAGACATGTCGGTGACGAAGGTGGTGCTTCCCGTCAGCGAGGTTCGCAGCGTGTCGAGCCAAGCGAGGAAGATCGCCAGGTCCGCGTGCTGCTGCATCTCGCGGTAGAAGCGCGACGCCTCGCGATCGCCCTGCGCCTGGATCTCGGCGCCCCAGAGCCGCACGAGGTCGCGAATGATGTCCGCCTGGCTCGCGGCCTGGCTCTTGAGTGAGTCGGCTTGAGAGTTCGCCCGGCTTGCCTCGAGGCTCGCGAGGCTCTCTTGCGTCGCGCCCATGCGACGAAGCACCGCGGTGGTCGTCTTGGGCGGGAGCACCACCTGCGCGATCGCCACCTTCTCCGGCGTGATCCCGGCAATGGGGTTGCGCCGCAGGTCCGCCAGGATCGCGGACTCCGCCTCGGGGAGCTTGCTGTTGCGCCCGATGAGATCGCTGAAGTTGTAGCTGCCCACCTGCCGGAGCGAGCCCTGCAACAGGCCGGTCAACTGCCGTGATGCTCCGTCGAGCGAGGTGTATGAGTTGTAGAACTCCCGCGGCGCCTCCCCCGAGTCGTCGATGCGCCAGAAGAGAAACGCCTTCACCAGGATCTGCTGGCCGTCGCGCGTGTTCACGGTCTCGAGCGGACTCTCGATGAGCTGAAGCCGAGTATCGAGCTTCGCCACGCTGTCGATGAAGAAGGGCGCCTTCAGGTGCAGACCGGGCTCGCGGACGATGCCGGCTGGCTTGCCGAAGCGCGTGACGATGGCCACTTCATGGAAGTTCACCGTGAAGGTGGTGTTGAAGAGCACCAGCGCCAGCACGATGACGGCGGCCACGATGAGAACAACGGGTCTGAACATGGTCGCGTCTCCGAGAGATCAGTCCTTCCGCTCCAGGTAGTCGCGGAGATTGAGTGCCGAGTCGGGGGTCTGCATGCTGAGGTCGAGCTGCACGCGCTCGGGGTCGACGCCGAAGACGAACTTCGTCCGGACGCCCGCGAGCACCTGGCCGATCACTTCCATCGTCTTGCGCTGGCGATACAGCTCCGGCGCAGCGAGATACGACTCAACCTGGCCGAGCACTTCCATCGCGGAGCGGCGCACGGCGATCTGGCTGCTCCAGCGCCGCGAGGCCGAGAAGGCGAGCTCCCGCGCCGCCTGTGCGGGGTTCGCGGTGAGCAGGCGTTCCAAGCGAGCTCGGCCTTCAATGACCGCGGGGTCGTCGTGACCCTTCTCATTGCGAAGGGCCTGCCACGCGAGAATCTCGTTCACGATCATGGTGGCCTGTGACGCGTCACCGATGAGCGTGGCCATGGTGTTGTCGACCACCTGCCGCGCCTCTTCGAGCGTCTTCCGCGCGTTCTGCGTCTCGACCGAGATCGACTCGAACATCTCGCCCGCTTCACCGGGCGGCTTGAGCATGGTCGTGATGACGGCCACAACTTCCACACCCGCCCGCTCACGATCAAAGGCGGACTGGATGCGAGCCTGGAGGGCCGTGCCCAGCGACTCCCCGCGCGGACTGAGGACCTCGTCGAGAGGCTGCGTCGAGAGGAACTGGCTCAACTCCCGCATTGCGATTGCACGCAGCGCACGCTCGCGCATGTCGAGTTCGGAGCGGCGCACGCGCACATCGTTGGCGAAGTTGAGCCAATCGAGCAGGCCATCGGACTTGATGCGATAGGACATCATCACATCGGCGTCGACCAGGGCGAATCCGCGCGCGGCATCCTCGAGCGCCTGCTCCTCGGGCGAGGCGCTGGCCTGGCCGGGCCGACCGGCGCCTCGGACCGGGGTGGCGGCCGTCATCGGACTGGGCGGCACCTGGGGAAGTGCGGCCGCCCCGCCGAGTGCCGCCGCCGCTTCGCTGCCGGGGCCGAGGTCGCGCTGGCGCTCCGCGGCGAGCGACGGCGCTGCGACGAGGAAGGCCTGCCGCGAGGGGTCCGGAGATGCATCGGCCGCCCAGAGATTCACCGCGCGACCATCAATCGGCTTCGGCTTCGGGCCAAGTTCGAGCGTGCGAAGCTGGGAGACATCGACGACATGCGCCGTTTCGAGGGGCCACGGCCACTTGATGAGGACCGTCGCCTGCTGCACTTCGCCCACGATGCGACCACCCCGCAACCGCACCGCCTGCTGACCAGGCCCGACCACGACGACCATCGACAGGAGCACAAGCACCACGGTGCCCAGGGCCAGCAGCGCCGCGAAACTCCGCAGCATGAGCTGGTAGCCCCATGAACTCGTGATGTCGAAGCCGAACTGGTAGTTGATGGCTTCGTTGATGCTGCGGACGATGTTGTCCGGCGCCGCCAGCAGACCCAGCACTCGAGAGTCGAACGCCGGACGCGGGTACTCACCCGGCCGCCGCGGGCGATAGAGGTTCAGGATGAAGTTCAGGAGCGCTTCCGCCGCCACCAGCACCATGAACCACGCGATGCACCGCGCCACCACCTCGGCAGCACGGGGCTGCTGGAAGACATGGAAGACGATGCCGACCGCAAGCGCAAGGAGCACGAGCGCCGTGCCCACCATGACGCCCGCCCCGCCGCGGAGGTTCTGCCACGCCGTCTGCTTCGCCATCCCCGCGACGAAGCGCGAGAAGATGAAGGAGACAAGGGCCAATCCCACGGCGATGGCGAGTTGCCACCCCTGGTGGCTGCCAACCCGGAAGGCGTCCGCCTCGGAACCTGGGCGATCGAGCTCCGCATAAAGGTTCAGTGCATAGATGCCGAGGCCGAGCCAGAGGCCGGCGACCAGAAGGGTCACCCCCGGCACCATGAACTTGTGCACCAATCCAAGACGCCGAGCGGCTGCGTCGGAGACAACACTCTCCTGGTCGAAGACACCGCGTCCTTCGCGCCGCGCCGCCTCAATCTCCAGCCGCTCGAGCGCCTCGAGTCGCTCCAGGCGGTGCTGGTTGAAGACAACAATCAGCGTGACCCAGACTGCGATGCCCGGCAGGACATACCAACTCGCTCCGACGAGCGCAGTGTCCCCAAGGACCTGTCCAAGAATGAGGAGGAGCAGGCCGATCGCGAGTTGGAGGAGCAGGCCGAATCCGGCGACCCGGGTCGCCTGCTGATAGGCGAGATGATCGATCCGCATGGCGCGAACCCTGAAATGAGACCGGGATGGTAGCGAGAGATGGTCCCAGCCGTCGTGCGGATTCTACGACGAGCGAGCGGGCCCGGTTCAAGGAGGTTCGCTACTCTTCCTGACAAGCCCGCCTTGACATCTCCCGCGGGCGCCTGGACGCGGACATGGGAATCATCGAGCAGCTTCTCGCCATCGCGCGGGTCACTCTCCTGGAGAGCATTCGTCAGCCGGTCGTGGCCATCGTGGCCGTTGCCGGGGTCATTGTTCTCATCCTGGCCAATCCGCTGACGACCTTCACGATGGAGGATGACCAGCGGATGCTCATCGAAGTGGGGATGAGCACCATCTTCATCGGTGGCCTGCTGCTCGCCGCATTGCTGGCCACGGGCGTGATGACTCGGGAGATCGAGAATCGAACGGTGCTCACCGTGGTGAGCAAACCGGTCGAGCGACCGGTCCTGCTGGCCGGCAAGTTCCTCGGTGTGCTGGTGGCCATTCTTGCCTCCTATGCCTTTCTCGCCTGCGTCTTCATGCTGGTGATCAGGCATGGCGTCATGCCCACCGTCGCCACGCCCTACCAGGCACCGGTGCTGCTCTTCGGAATCAGCGCCTGCCTGCTTGCAGGGGGGTTCGCCCTCTTTGCGAACTTCTTCTACGGGTGGAGTTTCGGGGCGACCTTTGTCCTGACGGGCACCCCGCTGCTCTTTGCGGCCTTCCTCGCCACGCTGCCGTTCAATCACGACTTCTCGATGCTGCCGGTGAATCCCCCGCCATCGACGATTCCCGGTTACACGCCCGATGATCTCGCCTCATTCATCTGGCGGAACCTGAACCTCGAACTGTGGAAGGCGATTTTCTTCGCGGGGGTTGGCCTGACGGTGCTCACCGCCATCGCTGTCTCGCTTTCCACGCGGCTGAGCCTTGTCCTGACGCTGATCGCGACCATCGGCGTCTTTGTCCTCGGCCTGCTCAGCGACTGGATCTTCGCGCGTCGGATCGCGGCGATCGAGAAGATCATCGCCGCGGACCCGGGATCATGGTGGGACGCCAATCACCTCACCTGGGCCTTCTGCAAGGCAGCTCAGGCGGTCATTCCAAACTTCCAGCTCTTCTGGTTGGTTGATGCCGTGAACCAGAAGAAGACGATCGTGATGTTCGGGGACCTCGACGGCGAAACTCAGGCCTACGGTGCCATGGTGCTTGCCTATGGCGCGGTCATGACGGTGGCCGCGCTCGGTCTCGGGGCCATCCTGTTCCAGCGGCGCGAAGTGGGTTGAAGTCAGGATGAGCCGGAGGTGCGCAGTGCGCGCCCTCATTCGCGCGAGCGAGCATCGGGACCGCAGCATCATGCCATCCAACGATCGCTTGACGCCTTCGGCCCTCGCATCGACCCGATCCGCGATCGTGACTCAGCCGCGGTTGCGGCGCTCCTGGGCCCGCTGACGCTGGAGATCGGAGAGCTCCTTCTGAAGCTGCATGAGCATCTCTTCGAGCACCCGCTTGGGCGGCGCATTGAGCTCATACATCATGATGGGCTCGGCTCGATCCCACCAGCCGATCAGCCGGCGGATGGCGTTGATGCGGATTCCCAGGGTCGCTTCGGGATCGCGGCCCGAGGCGCGAATCTGATAGTCGCGCAGCAACTGCTGGTACTCGCGCTTGCAATCTTCCTGGGTGCGCCGCCAGTCCTCGGCAATGCGCTTGCCGACATGGCTGACCACATAGGTGTCCGGAGCGAGTTGCATGGCCTCGAAGAGCTCGGCCTCGGTGTTCGCACGGCCCTGGGCAAATCCGCTTCGAACCGCGTCGGTTGCATTGAAGGAGAGGTTGTCTCCCGATCGCGAGACAACGAACTGGCCGGTGGTGTCCTGATGCCAGGTCACGAGACCGGTCTCATCATCCACATCGTAACTCGCCTCGAACGACGAATGCACCATGCAGCGGCAGAGGAATCCCGGACGGCCGCCGATCTCGCAGACCTCATAAATCTTGTTCAGCCACGCATCAAGCTGCTGCCCCTTGATGGAGATGCCGCCGCCACCCATGGTGATGGCGCCGAGCGAGCCGACATCCATGAAGTAGATCTCGTCCGCATGGAGCGCTGTAAATGCGGCACCGGAGATCGCCTCCTCAATCCACGCCACCAGACGATGCTTGCGCTTGATGCGCTGGAGGCTGACATGAATGCGATCACCTTCAAGCACGAGGCCGCCGCCGGAGTTGATCCGCATGACCATGATCTGACCGGGCCCAAGCTTGTCCATTTCCTTCTCAAGCTTCTCCATCTCATCGTGACGGAGACCGGTGCCGACCATGCCGGGCAGCGGCAGCACGAAGACCGTCTTCTTCCCATCGGCACGGGGTCCGGTGATCGGCCCCGCGTTGTCCGCAACTTCCATCGCCGAGAGGCGTGACGACGCTCGGGGCGCAGGCGTCCCCGGAGTCGTCGGCGTCGCTGGGGCTTCTGGAGCATCGTCCTGGGAGCCGCCACCGGAACCCGCCGGCGTCGCTGTTCCACTTCCTTCTTCAACAAGCTTCACGGAGCGCACATCGCCGAGGATGATGACGCGACGCCCGGTGCGTCCATCGGCATCGACCTCAAGGGTCATCGCGAACCGCTCGAGCTTGCTCAGGACGCCCGTCACGGTCTCGTCCCGTCCGCGATCACGGAAGGTGACCTCGATTCGGTCGCCAATCGCGCCTCGCCAGACTCCGCCGGTGAAACGAATCTCCGCTGCTTCACGCTGCTGGAGAGCCCACGCCCCCCCGACGGCTGGAATGAGGGCCAGCGAGGCAGCAAGGACAAGGCTTCGAATCACTCTGCTTCGTGAGGTCATGTTCGCTCCAAATCAGCGTCAGGTTGATGCGTTCCGTTGCGGCGTGCAGGTCATCGACCAAGGCCGCGACCGCGACCCCCACCAAGACCACCACCGCCGCCACCGGTTCCCCGATTTCCGCGGCGTCGTTCCTCGATCTGGCGGATCTGGCCCCGCACCTCTTCGAGGAGATCCTCGATGTCCTTCAAGCGAGCCCGGGGCGGTTGCCGGCGAGCCATCCAGCGGAGTTCGACGGCAGGGAAGCGCTCCATGGCCTCCTTGATCTCCTCGAGCGCCCGCCGAGCCTTGCCGAGGTGAACCAACGCGTCATCACCGCTGGCCCATCCCATCTCTCGGACATAGGTGTCCCACGAGGTGAGCGAGCGCTCGTACGCGGCTCGCCATCGCTTGATGTAGTCGTCCGTCAGCCTCGCTCCATCCTGGTTGCCATCGACCAGCGAGCGATCCCACTCGCGATAGCCCAGCGCGAAGAGAAGATCATCGAGGTCCTCCACCGTGCCCTTGCTGAGCATCAGGTCCTCGGCGATCTTCGCGTTGAACCCAGCGACGGACCGCGTGGAGTCATCGACCACATAGGTGCCCTGGTCGTCTTCCTGCCAGATGAGTTCACGCCCGCGCCATGACACGCTCAGCTTGTGCTTCGCTTCGATCATGCCTCGAGCGAGCGCCTTGGGATAGCCACCCGCCTCGAAGAACCCCACGGCGATCGACTCCCATGCGGCATAGAGCTTGCGGTGCCACTCGAAGTCGGGCGTCCATGTGGACATGTTGAAGACATTGTTGAGTCCATACAGACGCGCGTTGGGCGCCATATAGAGATCCGGCCAGGCGAACGCAAGCAGCGATGCGAACCCGACGGAATCCTGCACCCACACGACGGCGGGGATATCGCCGATCTCAGTCTTGAACGCATTGATCAGGTTGCGCATGTCATCGGCATCGAACTTCGCGAACTCCTCCGGATCGATGTTCGGGAGGTGCTCATTCGAATCGATATCCGCAGCATTGAGCACGAACACGATCAGGTCGGGCTGCTTCGTCTTCACATCGGCGATGACATTCCGGTACGCGGCAGAGTTGATGTCCGTGCCCATCTGCCCTCGCAGAGGAATGCGATAGACCTTCGGGTGATGGGCCGGATCCTTCTGATCCATCTGGTAGGGCGAAGGACCGCGTCGCTGGACCACGCCACCCGACTGGAAGCCGAACGAGGTGGTGAGCAGACCGGTGAGTGCAAGCGCACCAACCAGACGAGCGGGGAGCCAAGAGTGATTCGACATGTAGTCCTCCAGCGGGGTGATTGTACGAGTATACCCCCCGGATTCCGGTTGGCTGCTTGACTCCTCGCTCTTGGAGGGGTCGAGCGTGGCAATTTTCCGCCGATCATGTGGTGCCTGTCCCATCCTCGGGCGATGGGTCCGCGGAACGATCGGCCGAATGAACCTCACGCGCGGCCGCGATCGCCGCGCTCCGGGAGGAGAACTCGCCTCGAAGCTGACGGTCATAGAGATCGCTGAGGACTCTCTTGAATGCCGGTCCCGGTGCCCATCCAAGCGCGATGAGGTCATCACCCGTGACCAAGGGCGCGGGGGCAAGCCCCTCCGCCGCAAGGCGCTCGACCTCGGTCGCCACCAACTCCGCCCGGACGGGGTCTTCAGCCCCAATGAGATCGAGGGCCGAATGGAATGCGCTTCGGGCCGCCGCCCGCTTGCGGGGGGCGAGGTCCGCGTCTTCCCATCCGGATCGAATGAACGAGGCGAGCTCCAGGGTCACCGAGAGCGCCTCGGCTTCGGCATTGGAGAGGACCAGTGCCGCACCCCACTGCGCCTGTCGATCGGGACCACAACCGGTTGATGCGCCCGAGCGATCGAGCATCCACGCCGCGAGCCCCGCGGCAAGATCGCACATCGGGGGGAGTCTGGCGATCCTCTGGTCCGTCAGCGGAAGAGGCGATTCTCGGAGCACCGAAGGCCCGAGCCCGAGCGCCTCGATCAGCGCCACGCCGCGACCTCGTGACGGATGCAGCAGGATGCGTCGAACTTCGGTGCCAACTCGCTCCCGACTCACGCCAAGCAGGTCATTGGCGTGGAGCCTGATGGCCGTCTCGACCTCGGAGTCGACCTCGAGGTCGAATCGTGCGGCGAAGCGCGCAGCGCGGAGCATGCGCAGTCGATCTTCTCCGAGTCGATCTTCGGCGCGACCGATCGCGCGAAGGCGACGAGCGCGCAGATCCTCGACGCCCCCGACGAAGTCGATCACACGCCCATCGGAGGGCACCTCGAAGAGGCCGTTGATGGTGAAGTCGCGCCGCCTCGCATCCTGCTCCGCGGTCCCGAACTCGACGCGCGCGGGCCGACGGCCGTCGAGATAGTCGCCATCCCGCCGAAAGGTGGCCACCTCGATGGTGTGCCCCATGCTGCGCACGAGCATCACTCCGAAACTCGCGCCAACTCCGCGGGCTCCGGGGAAGTGACGGGCGATCTCCTCGGGCCTCGCATCGGTGGCGATGTCGTAATCCGCTGGCTCGAGCCCGAGAAGGCGATCTCGCACACAGCCCCCGGCGAAAAACGCGACAAAACCCTCGGCCGTGAGAACGGCGGCGACCCGCGCCGCGGCTTCGCGAGGTGACTTCGGGGCTGCCGAGGTTCGGCCTGAAGGAGGCACCCCTGCACTCTACCTACGGCAAGGCGCGCCGGGGCCGCCAGCCCGTGCGCCGCATGGCCTCTCCTCGACGCCTGACAAGTTCGCTCACCTGCTCCCGCAAGAGCGAGAGAAGCGCTCCCGGTTCGCGCGGCAACTGCTCGGCAGGAATCGGCTGCCCGACTTCCACCTCGATGCGTCCGAAGAGCTTCGGCCACTTCTCTCCTCGCCGCCAGACATCGAATGCCCCCTCGATTCCCATGGGCACGACTGGAACTTGCGCGCGGCGAATCAGCAGGGCCACGCCCGGCATGAAGTCGTGCACCCGTCCATCCGGGGTGCGCGATCCCTCGGGGTAGATGAGAATGCACCGCCCCTCGCGAAGTTCTGCGAGGGCCGCCTTGAAGGCCGCCGTGTCGCCGCCCTCTTCCTTGAGCGCGATCGCGCCATAGGAGCGCATCAGCCACGCAAAAGGCTTCCAGCGAAAGAGACTCTCGCGCGCCATGGCGGTGAGTTGACGGTCGACCACCGCGCAGCCGTTCAGGACGGGGTCGAGCAGCGACTGGTGATTACTGACGAAGATGCACGGCCCGGACGCAGGAACGAGCGACTCCCCGGTGATTCGGAAGCGGTAGCAGAGTTTCAGCGTCAGGCGGCAGAGCGATTCGCAGACATCGAACCAGAGCACCTGAAGACGCGAGCGTCCGGGGCACCGCCGGGTGTGATCCAATCGACGGCGCCGCGCCACCACCACGGTGCTCACCGGCAGCAGCCCCCCGCGGCGGCGGCATCGAGGCGATCACGGGGAATCCGCCGCCTCACTTCCTGCTCGAGACGATCGACGACTTCGCGCTCCGAGAGCGCGCTCGTGTCGATCACCACCGCCCCCTCGGGCACGCGCAACGGAGCGTCGGCGCGGGTCGAATCGATGCGATCGCGAACGAGCATCGAGCGACGCACTTCTTCGGGGTCGGTGCGGCGACCCTCGCGCTGCAATTGCTCGCAGCGGCGCCGCGCTCGAACGGCGGGGTCGGCGTCGAGATAGAAGCGCACGGCCGCTTCCGGAAAGACCGCAGAACCCTGGTCCCGCCCCTCGGTCACGAGCCGCGGGTGCGCGCGGGCGATCTGCTGCTGCAACACCACCATGACCTTGCGCACCTCGGGCTGCGCCGCCACTTCACTCACGACCGCGTTCACATCCTGATCCCGGATTCTGGCCATGACATTGCGCTGCCCGAGGTGGAGCGCCGGGGGGTCGCTCATCCAGTCGAAGGCGAGCCCCTGCGAGCGAAGCGACGCCGCGAGCGCCGCGCCGTCGGAGGGTTGGAGGCCCCCCTCGATGGCCGCAAGCGCAGCCGCGCGATACATCGCCCCCGTGTCGAGAAACTCAAGGCCGAGTCGTCGGGCGAGGCTCCGTGCGACGGAACTCTTGCCCGTCCCCGCCGGACCATCGATGGTCACGATGACGCCATGCTCCGCGTCACGCTGACCCGTGGCGTTGGTCACGCGGGCTCCTCGGCGAGAATGGCCTCCGACATCTGGTCGCGCGCCTGCTCGATGGCCTTGGTCGGATCGCCCTTGCCGACAAAGTCGATGCAGAGCGTGTTCACATAGCCGACGCTCCGCACCGCTTCGACGCAACGCACGAGATCCCACGGCTCATGGCGATCGCCCTTGCCGAAGCCGCGCACCGTGGCGAGGATCGCGCTGGTGGCGTAGGGCGCCAGGCGACGCAGCGTCTGTTCTGTCTCACCGGAGGCGTGAGCGTGCTCGAAACTCGGCAGGCTTCCGATGCGGAAGCCACCGACCTTCTTGATGAGTTCCGTCAGGCCCGCCGGCGGATCGATCAGCCCGGGTGCCGGTTGAAGAAGGACATTCACCTCCATGCGATCAAGCGCGGAGAGCGCCTCCTTGATGCCCTGCGCGGTCTGATTGAAGGCGTGATCGTCGGTGACGGCCGCGGGCTTGATGCCGATCGCGCTGCATCCGAGGCGCGCGGCAGCCGCAGCCAACTTCCGCATGCGCTCGATCGAGGCCGCCCGATCCGCCGGTGCCCGGAAGTCGAGTGGTTGAGACTCAACGAGCAGGAGGCAGGGACATTGGTCCTTGTCGCCGGCATCCCGAAGTGCATCAAGCTGGGAGAGGCGAACTCCCGCGAGCAAGTCAGTCGGCAGAGCCAGTCCTCGGAGTCCGAGTTCCCTGGCGGTGTACCCCGGCAGGTCGCTGAGCGCAAGCGGCGAACGCGACCGCGTCACGAGCGATCGCAAACTTCCAGCCGCGAGAGTGAGAAGGATCTGCGTTTGCACGGCGAGGTGAACCCGTCGAGCGGGCGAGTTTACGGGAACGGCCCGCCCCGCGCGGCCTGCGGTATAGTCTGCCCCCCTGCATCGCGCGGCGCGATGCGACGAAGAGACCCCAGCGGAAGAATCCCATGGCCAGCCCCGCCGATCGACGCTACAGCGACACCCACGAGTGGTTCCATTCCGAGGGCACGACGGTCACCGTGGGCATCACCCGCCACGCCGTCGACCAGCTCACGGACATCACCTTCGCCGACATGAAGCCGGTCGGAAGCGCCATCGCCGCCGGGGGCTCCGTCGGCGAAGTCGAGTCGGTGAAGACCGCGAGCGAGATCTACAGCGCGATCCCCGGCACCGTCGCCGAGATCAACCAGGCGCTGCGTGACGATCCCTCGATTCTGAACAGTGATCCCTATGGCCGCGGCTGGATCGTCAAGCTCACGGTGACCGACCCCGCCGCCGTGGCCCAGCACATGGCCAAGTTGCACGACGCGGCGGCCTACGACTCGAAGAATGGGGGGTGACGCGACCGAGATCCGGTCGACGCCCCCCGTCCAGGCGCCAGCCGCGCCGCTGGCGGGACCATCCATCGTCACCCGGGGTCTCACCCGGCGCTATCGCTCGGGAGAGCGCGTGGTTGAAGCGCTTCGGGGAATCGACTTCGAGTTGAGAGAAGCTCGCTTTCACGCGGTGATGGGGGCGTCGGGCAGCGGCAAGAGCACTCTGCTGCACCTGCTCGCCGGGCTCGATCGCGCCGACGGCGGTGAGATCGAGGTGAATGGCGAGCGCGTCGATCGAATGGACGAACGGGATCTCACCCTCTATCGGCGGCGCCGGATCGGGGTGGTCTTCCAGAGTTTCAACCTGCTGCCAACACTCTCGGCCCTTGAAAATGTCGCGTTGCCGGGCGTGCTCGACGGGCTCCCCCGACGCGCTTGCCACGAACGAGCGGCAGAGCTGCTCCGTGATCTCGGCCTTGGAGGTCGTCTCGATCATCGACCTGATGCGCTCTCCGGAGGCGAGCAGCAGCGTGTGGCGATTGCGCGATCGCTCTACTTCGCGCCACCGGTCCTCTTTGCCGATGAGCCGACCGGCAATCTCGACTCGGCATCGAGCGAGCGCGTGTGGGAAGCGCTTGAAGCGCTCGCCGCCACGCGCCGCATGATGGTGCTCATGGTGACCCATGAACCGACAGCCGCCGTGCGCTGTTCCGGTGTGACGGTGCTGAGAGATGGGCAGGTCGCGGGACGATTCGACACGGAGGGCATGCATGCGGGCGACCTTGCAGTTCGCGCTGCGGAGCTTGCTGGCGCGTCGAGGTAGGTCGGCGCTGCTTGCTTCGGCCATCGCCTTCGCCACGGCGCTGATCGTGGCCATGGCGTGCGGCATCGCTACGGCGCAGCAGAACATCGATGCCCGCATCGACCGGCTCATCGGTTCCGTGCATGCCCGCGTGGTGCACCAGTTCTCCCAGACCTTCGAGGCTGAGGTGGTCGACACCATTCGAGCCCTTCCGGGAGTCGAAGCGGCTGGAGCAAGACTGATCGGATCGCTCACCCTCGTGCATGCCGACGGGCGCCGGGGTGATGACGGTCGCGTGATTCGCGCCACGGTGCAGGCGCGCGGCATCGATCTTGACGGCGATCCGCGGCTCACGCCGCTGCCGCTCCTTGAGGGACGGGCCCCTCGAAACGGTGCGGAGATCGTGATCGATCCGACAACACAGCGCCTGCTGAAGGCGACCATCGGCGATCGCCTCGAGGTGCAGCGCCTCGGAGATCCCATCGAACTCGAAGTGGTCGGCATCTTCGATCGGCCGGCCCTCGGCGCGCTTCAACGGCCGATGGTGCATGTCGATCGCTCCACGCTCGCCGAGGCCAGCGACCGGGGCGACGAGGTCTCGGTGGTGGCGATCATTCTTCGCGACGGCATCGATGTGGAGGCATGGTGCGAGACTCACTCCGACGCGGTCCGCGAGCCGCTGGTGCTCGAGCCCGCGGAGAGGGTCAAGGCGGGGCTTGATCGCCAGGCGGCAGGTTCCGCACTCGGTTTCACACTCGCCTGCGTGGTGGGGTTTCTTGGCTGCGCGTTCATCGTCGGCACGGGCCTGACCACGGCACTTGCCGAGCAGGTGCGCGAACTGGCGATGCTGAGGGCGCTCGGCGCGGGTCGCTGGCATCTCGTCGCCTCGCAACTCTCCGCCGGGGGATTGCTCGGCGTTGCGGGCGTCTGCGCGGGCCTTCCCCTCGGGATTGCGGTCACCGCCGCTGGCGCCTTCTGGTATCGCCATCTCCTGCCGGTCGGACTGGTCCTTTCAGTCACGGGAATCCTGGTCGCAGTCGCGGGCGCCGTGGTCTCGGGAGTGCTCGGCGCTTCATTTGCCGCGGCGAGCGCATCGCGCGTCACGCCCCTTGAGGCCCTTCGCATTCAGGCGAAGCCGCCAGCCGCGGGCATTGTCGTGCGCCTCGCCCTGATCGGTGTCGGGCTCATCGGGCTCCAGTCGCTGCTGCTGCTCATTCCCGATCGCGACGCGCGCTTCTGGATGTATGTGCTGCTCGGTCAGCCGGCCCTCTTCATCGCCTGGCTGCTCTTGAGCGTGCTGGTCCTGCGCGGCGTGGCGCGGTCTGTGGCGCCGCTCCTTGATCGCGCGCTGCGCCTTCCGCTTGGTGCTCTGCGAGGCGCGGTCGAAACCTCGCCGATCCGCCTCGGATTGACGGCTGGTGCGCTGATGGTCGGCATGGCGATTCTCGTCAGCGTCTGGGGGAATGGACTCGGCCTGATGCGCGAAGTGGTTGAACGGGTGCGCTTCGCCGATGCCTTTGTCTTCAAGACGACTGGGCTTTCGCCCGCCGCCCAGGATGAGCTGCGGGCCATTCCCGGTGTGCGCACTGCGGTGCCGATCGGCTACCTGCCGGTGCGCGTGATTGGAGAACAGGTCTTTGGTGCGCCCGGACTCGGACCTCAGAATGTCACCTGCATCGGTTTCGAGCCCGAGTCGTTCTTCGAGCTCAATCGCATCGAGTGGATCGAGGGCGAGCCGGCCACCGCCCTGCCGAAACTCCGTGAGGGGAATGCCGTGCTCGTGGCGAGCGAGTTCCTGAATGCGCGCGGCTACCGCGTCGGCGACACGATCACGCTCGGCGGACCTCGACGGCAGCATGACTTCGAGATCGTCGGGGTCGTCTCCAGTGCGGGACTTGATGTCGTCACCCAGTTCTTCGGCATTCGCAGCGTCTACATGGAGCAGGCCGTGAGCTGCGTCTTCATGGACTTCGACGCGGTCGCGCGCTGGTTCGATTCGCGTGACGCCTTCATCATGCAGATGGACCTCGGGCCCGATGCCAGCGTAGAGACCGAGGCGCGCATTGCCGAGGAGGTCTCCGAGCGGGTGCCGGGGGCGGTCTTCTCGAGCGGTCGCATGATCAAGCATGCGGTCACGCAGATCGGACGGACGGCGCTCGCGGTGAGTTCGGGCGTGGCCTTCGCGGCGCTGCTGCTGGCGACCTTCGGCATGGCGAATGTGGTGGCCGCGGGAATCTCGGCGCGACGGCGCGAGTTCGGCGTGCTCCGCGCGATCGGCGGATCGCGGGGCGTGATCGCGCGACTGGTGCTGGGCGAAGTCATGCTCGTCGGCATCACGGCGATCGTCTCGGGCACCCTGCTGGGTCTTCACCTCACCTGGCTCGGCACACTCCTCTATCGCGACATGGCGGGGCTCAACATCGAATTCGTGATCCCATGGCTCCAGGGCGCGATCGGCGCTGTGGCCCTGCTCATCGTGATCGGCGCGGCGGCGCTCCTTCCGCTTCGAGGGGCGTCGCGCCAGACCCCTCGAGAGTTGCTCTCGACCGCGTGATCGCCCAGCTCTGTTGCCCGCCTTGGCTTCGGCGATCGATGGAATCACGCCCCGTCGGCTTCCGACCTTGGCCCCTCCGCCCATCTCCTACGATTTCGCGGTGAAGTCCTTCGACCTCCACCGGCCATTTGAGCCGACGGGCGACCAGCCCACCGCGATCAAGGCGCTCGCCGAGGGCGTGCTCGCGCGACGCCGCTGGCAGACGCTGCTCGGCGCCACCGGCACGGGCAAGACTTTCACGATCGCGAATGTCATCCAGGAGGCGCAGAAGCCGACGCTCGTCATCAGTCACAACAAGACGCTGGCGGCGCAGCTCTACGAGGAGCTGCGCGAGCTCTTTCCTGGCAATGCCGTCAGCTACTTCGTGAGCTACTACGACTACTACCAGCCGGAGGCGTACATCCCGCAGAGGGACATCTACATCGAGAAGGATGCGAGCCGCAATCAGGATCTCGATCGACTTCGTCTCGCCGCCACCAGCCACCTGCTCTCGCGCCAGGACACCATCGTGGTGGCGAGTGTGAGCTGCCTCTATGGCCTCGGTTCACCGGACGAATATGCGCGTCGCGTGCTGCCTGTCGCGGTCGGTGCCCGGCTCCCGCGGCGTGACTTCCTGCTCGGCCTCGCGGGCATGCAATACTCGCGCAACGAGATCGCTCCGACGCGAGGGCAGTTTCGCGTGCGGGGCGACACGATCGAGCTCTTCCCGGCCTATGAGCAGCACGGCATCCGCATCGGGTGCTTCGGCGAGGAGGTCGAGTCGATCGAGCTCTTTGACGCCACCAGCGGTGAAGTGCTCGCGCAGGAGCGCGAGGTCTTCATCTTCCCCGCGGTCCACTATGTGATGCCGGAAGAGCAGCGGCGCACGGCCATCGAGCAGATCCGGGCGGACCTCGACGCGCGCGTGCTCGAACTTCGCAGCGAGGGCAAGCTCCTCGAAGCGCAGCGCCTCCTCGGCCGCACGCGCTACGACCTCGAAATGATCGAAGAGACCGGCTTCTGTAACGGCATCGAGAACTACTCCCGCTACTTCGACGGTCGGCCGCCCGGTGCGCGGAGCTACTGCCTCTTCGACTACTTCAATCGCGTGCCGGGGCGGGCGCCGGGCGACTGGCTCATGGTGATCGACGAGAGCCATGTCACCATCCCGCAGATCCGCGGCATGTACTTCGGCGATCGCAGCCGCAAGCAGACGCTCGTCGATCATGGTTTCCGGCTGCCTGCTGCGCTTGACAACCGGCCGCTCAAGTTCGAGGAATTCGTGGACCTCGCGCCCCAGTGCATCTTCGTGAGCGCCACACCGGGGCCGTGGGAACTCGAGCAATCGGAAGGCATCGTCGTCGAGCAGGTCATCCGTCCAACCGGACTGGTCGATCCGCCGATTGAGATCAGGCCCGCGCGAGGACAGGTGCCCGACCTCGTCGAGCGCTGCCGCGAGCGCGTCGCCCGGAACGAGCGTGTGCTTGTGACCGCGCTGACCAAGCGGCTGTGCGAAGACCTCACCACCTTCCTGCACAAGGAAGGGCTGCGCGTGCGCTATCTGCACTCGGAGATCGAGACGCTCGAGCGCATTGAACTCTTGCGCGACCTGCGGGGGGGCGAGTTCGATGTCCTGGTCGGCGTCAACCTGCTGCGCGAGGGGCTCGATCTTCCCGAGGTGAGCCTCGTCTGCATTCTCGACGCCGACAAGCAGGGCTTCCTGCGTAGCCAGTCAAGCCTCATTCAGACGATGGGCCGCGCCGCCCGCAACGCCAACTCGCTGGCGGTCATGTACGCCGATCAGGTCACGCCGGAAATGCAGGCCGCGATCGATGAAGTGGAGCGCCGGCGCGCCAAGCAGCTTGCGTACAACGCTGAACACGGCATCGACCCGCAGACGATCCGCAAGGCGATCCGACGCGGCATCGAGCAGGAGCTCGCCGCCCAGAAGACCGTGCGCGAAGCGATGGGCAAGCGCCGCGCTTCGGAGACCTTCGACCGCGACGAGTTTGTCGCCAAGCTCGAAGAGGAGATGCTCGAAGCGGCCCGCAACCTCGAGTTCGAGAAGGCGGCGCAGCTTCGCGATCAGGCGGCGAAGATTCGCGCGTTGCCCGAAGCCAGCGGTCGTCTCAGTGTCTCCGTGCTCGATGACGCACCCGCCAAGCGCCGCACGAAGGCCGGAATGCCAGGCACCCGCGCCGGTCGCAAGCGGCGCGGCCGGTAGTCGTCGGGGAGTTCGGTCGGGGCCGTCGCTCGGGCGCCGCATCGCGCGACCGCTGGACCAGGAGCGCCGCGCGCCATGCGCGTGCATCGCTCAACTCACGCACTCGCCGCCATCAATCGCAGTACTCGCACGACCGCGCTCGCCCCGGCGAGCGAAGCTGTCCACCGTGATTCAACTGCCCCCTGAAACTCAAACCGCCGGTCGATGAGAGCCGGCGGTCGCTGGTGAAGAGTCTGTCTCCCGGGCGAGGAAGTTCGGATCGATCGGCCTCATCCGAAGAGCGCCGACCGAGGCCATCAGGAACTCCCAGTCACCTCGATCCGGAGCCACCGAGTGGTTGGATCGAGGCAGGGGACAGGATCCCTCCGTGCTCTTGGCGTCAGCAGGCAGAGGGATGGTGGCGGGGGCAGGCATGGGAGTGCTCTCAATCAGGGCACCAGAAGGTTCGTCAACTTAACCGCGACGGTGCCAGAATTCTTCCAAGTGGTCCGATGATTCTGCCTTCTCCGGACCTACCCGCCAGTCGCCAATTGTCGAAACAGGAAAACATTGCGCCTTGGGCGGTGGCGTACCATCGACACTCTCTCGCCTCGTGTTCCAATAATGGGCCCAAGACCGAGGCAGATCCTACCCTCCCCCGCCCTTGAGCGGTGCCTGCCAAGCCCTACGCCTCATGTCCTCACGCACTTCCCGCACCTCTGATGATCGCTGCATTCGTGTCACTGGGGCCCGGGAACACAATCTGCGCGGGCTGAACCTCGAGATCCCGCGCGATCAGCTCGTGGTCCTGACCGGCGTCTCGGGAAGCGGCAAGAGCTCACTCGCCTTCGAGACCATCTTCGCCGAGGGCCAGCGCAAGTACATGGAGAGCCTCTCCGCGTATGCGCGGCAATTCCTCGACCAGATGCAGAAGCCGAATGTCGAGTCGGTCGAGGGGCTTCCGCCGACCATCGCGATCGAGCAGCGCTCGGGTGGACACACGCCGCGCTCGACCGTCGCCACAACCACCGAGATTTACGACTACCTGCGACTGCTCTTCGCTCGCGCCGGAACGCCGACCTGCTGGCATCGCGACAGTGAGGATCCTCGCGCCGCGCCGTGCGGTCGACCGATCACCGCCACGAGCGCCAGCCAGATCGTCGCGGGCGTGGTGGACGCCTTCGCGGGGCGCCGCATCATGGTCGCGGCGCCGCTCATCCGGGCGCGCAAGGGCTTCCACAAGGAGGTTCTTGAAGCGATCCAGAAGCAGGGATTGATGCGGGCGCGCATCGACGGGCGCGTGGTCGATCTCCGTGAGGCGCTCAAGGCGGGTGGTGAGAACCCGCTGGGGCTCGGCCGCTACGAGACGCACACCGTTGAAGCGATCGTGGACCGCCTCGAGGTCTCCGATGCCGACCGGCAGCGCCTCGCCGAGAGCGTCGAAACCGCGCTCAAACTGGCGCAGGGCAGCGTGACAATTCTCGCGGAAGAGGCGGGCGGTTCATGGAGTGAACGCCCCTACAGCGAGAAGTTCGCCTGCACCGAACACCCCGAGTGCTCGCTCGAGGAACTCGAACCACGACTCTTCTCCTTCAACGCGCCACAAGGGGCCTGCCCCGCCTGCGCGGGTCTCGGCACGGTGAGCGAGTTCGACGAGGCGCTGGTTGTGCCCGACCCGGCTGTGGCTCTCAACGACGGCGCCATTGAAGCGTGGCGACGCTGGGGTCCGCGCACGAACATCTTCTACGCGCGGCTCCTTCGGCGCTTCGCGGCGCTCTTCAAGGTGGCACCGGGGACGAGCGTGGCGAAGCTTCCGGCGAAGGTCCGTCGGGCGCTCCTCCACGGCATTCCTCCAGAGGATGCGGAGAAGCTTGGCGCCAGCTTCGAAGGGGTGATTCCGAATCTCAAGCGTCGCTTCGAGGAGTCAGAGAGCGACTTCGTGAAGGAGCGCCTGCGGCAGTACATGTCAAGCGCGCCGTGCCAGACCTGTCATGGCGCTCGGTTGCGGCCCGAGGCGCTCGCGGTGAAGCTGCGCTCCGGTTCGCTGAAGCTCTCGATCTCGGAGACGACCGCGATGAATGTCGAGCGTGCGCTCGCCTTCTTCGAGTCGCTGGACCTCAATCGCGAACAGTCGACGATCGCCGCGCCGATTCTCAAGGAGATTCGGGCGAGACTCGGTTTCCTCGCGAATGTGGGGCTCGACTACCTGACACTCGACCGGCAGAGTTCCACGCTCTCCGGCGGCGAAGCGCAGCGGATTCGGCTGGCGACCCAGGTCGGCAGCGGCCTCGTCGGCGTCTGCTATGTGCTCGACGAACCGACCATCGGGCTTCATCAGCGCGACAACGACAGGCTCATCGCGACGCTCAAGCACCTGCGCGATATCGGCAACACGGTGCTCGTGGTCGAACATGACGAAGACACCATCCGCGCCGCCGACCATCTCGTCGACATCGGCCCGGGACCCGGTCGGCACGGCGGAACCATCGTTGCGCAGGGGTCGGTGCGCGAGATCGAGGGAAGCCGCGAAAGCCTCACGGGCGCCTTCCTCTCGGGGCGACGCCGCATCGAAGTCCCCGAGTCCCGCCGTGCCGTTGATCGCGGCAAGGCGCTTGTCGTCAAGGGGGCCCGAGCGAACAACCTCAAGTCGATCGATGTCACCTTCCCGCTCGGCGGGCTGATCTGCGTGACCGGTGTTTCGGGCAGCGGCAAGAGCACGCTGGTGAATGAAGTGCTTCTCAAGGCGGCGAAGCGCACGGTCGGTGGAGCTCGCGTCATTCCCGGGGCGCATGACCGCATCAACGGTCTCGCGGCGATCGATCGCATCGTTGAGGTCGATCAGTCTCCCATCGGGCGCACACCACGCTCGAATCCCGCCACCTATACCGGCGTGTTTGATGACATCCGCAAGCTCTTCGCCGCGGTGCCCGAGTCAAAGATCCGCGGCTATGAGCCCGGGCGCTTCAGTTTCAATGTCAAGGGCGGTCGCTGCGAAGCATGCACCGGTCAGGGCGTGCGCATCATCGAGATGCACTTCCTGCCCGATGTCTTCGTGACCTGCGAGGTCTGCAAGGGCGCGCGATACAACCGCGAGACCCTGGAGGTGCGCTACCGCGGCCGGACCATTGCCGAACTGCTGGATATGACCGTGGACGACGCGGTCGGCCACTTCGAGGCGCATCCGCGCATTGCCCGCATGCTCGGCTGCCTGCGCGATGTCGGCTTGGGCTACATCCAGCTCGGCCAGGCGAGCACGACCCTCTCCGGCGGAGAGGCGCAGCGCGTGAAGCTCGCAACCGAGCTCGGCACCGCGTCGACCGGTCACGCCCTCTATGTCCTCGATGAACCGACGACAGGACTGCACTTCGCCGATGTGGAACGGCTCCTTCATGTGCTGGCCCGCCTCGCCGATGCCGGGAACACGCTGGTGGTCATCGAGCACAACCTCGATGTCATCAAGTGCGCCGATTGGATCATCGACCTCGGGCCCGAGGGTGGCGAGCGGGGCGGCACGGTGGTCGCCGAGGGAACGCCGGAGCAGGTCGCCCTGGATCCCAGGAGCCACACCGGTCGTTACCTGAAGTCGATGCTTCCATCGCTCAAGTCTCCTGCGGTGCGCCGCCGACCTGTGCGGAGCGGGCATGGATAGGCGGAGCCGAGGCGAGGTCCGTGTCCGCTCACATTCCCTCGTGATCAGCCGCGACGACGGCGGCAGCGTCGACGGAGCAAAGGCGAGGTCCGAATCCGCTCTCCGCTGCCGTCCCTTGCCTGACGGCCGATGTGCGTTTCGGATTACGCTCGCGGCATGAGCGGCGAGGTCCCGTTCCATCCGGCGCTTCGGCGAATCACCTCCCCTGCCGACGAGAATCATCAGGGCACCGTCTTCGGCGGCGTCATCCTGAGCCTGATCGATCAGGCCGGCTATGTCGAAGCGCGACGCCACGGCCTCCATCGATGGGTGACGGCGTCGATCGATCGAGTCGACTTCATAGCGCCGGTGTACACCGGGGACATTCTCGCACTGTCGACTGGCACCGAGCATGCGGGTCGCAGCAGCGTTCGCGTGCGCGTCGTGGTTGAAGCGGAGCGCTGGCGAGGCGGCGAAACCGTCAAGGTCACCGAGGCCGTGCTCACGATGGTTGCCATCGGCCCCGATGGCCGGAGTGTCGACTTCCGATCGCCGCCTCGGAGTGAACCATGACCGTTGCCCCGCGCTCTCGCGACGCCGAACTGGCCAAGCCTGCACTCCGCATCGCCTGCATGGTGAGCGGCCCGGGCACGACGGTCATGAACCTCGCCGATCGCATCGAACGGGGTGAGCTGCCGGTGCAGATCGTCCTTGTTGCGGCGACGAAGGCCGGGACCCAGGCGATCACCCGCGCTGCCGAGCGCGCTCTGCCGACCATGGTCATTGCGACCGACGATTCACCAGCGCGCTCCGATGCAGCGTCGCCTCCCGCGGCCGCGACACGGACCATGACCGGAGAGCGCGCCGGACGGAGTCGAAGCGCGAGTCGTTCGCCGCAGCCCGCGATGCACGCGCTCCAGAGCGCCATCGATGACTCACTCGATCGCGCTCTTCGTCTCGCCAATCCCGACCTCATTTGCCTCTGCGGGTACATGCGACTCTTCCGCGTCGGACCGTGGGGGGGAAGGGTCATCAACATCCATCCCGGGCCGCTGCCCCAGTTCGGTGGCAAGGGCATGTTCGGTTCGCGTGTTCATCGTGCGGTGCTCGATGCCGGCCTGCACGAGACGCGCTGCTGCGTTCACCTCGTTGACAGTGATTACGACCGCGGCCCGGTCATCGCGGAGCGCCGAGTCATGGTCCTGCCCGCCGACACACCCGAATCTCTCGAAGCGCGCGTGCGAGCGGCGGAACTCGAACTCCTGCCGGAGGTGCTTTTGGGCATTGCGCGGGGTGAGATTGATCTCCAGGAGATCGCCTTGAAGGCGGGCCGCAGCGACCTATCCTCTGGAGCGTGATGCGTCGCTTCGCCGGACCCTTCGCCACTCTTGCTGTTGCGCTCGCGACCGCGTTCGGTCAGGGCGCAACGAGCGAGGAGTGGTTGGCGCCTGCTGGCAGTCCACTCCCCATCGGCGTCGATGACACCGCCCCTCCCCGCACTCGTGACGATGCGCCGCGAACGCCGCGTGACGGCCCTCGGGGTACGCCTCGCGACGGTGCGCGTGAGCCCGAGCGCCCGCGTGACCGCCCCGCCCCGAGTCCCATTGACAGCGATCGCCGGGCCGCCGAGCGCCGCATGGATGCCGAGATCGCCAAGGGTGATTGGCGCCGCGCACTGACCTTCGCCGAGGCCTTTCTTGAGAAGTACCCCGGTGATCCGCTGATGCTCTACCAAGCCGCGTGCGCGCTAGCCCAGTTGGGCGAGCGGGATCGCGCCTTCGAGGCGCTCGAGCGATCGATCGACGGAGGCTTCGGCGATCTCGGGACGACACTCGGCGACCCCGACCTCGCGCCCCTGCGCGACGACCCGCGATGGAACGCGCTGCGTGATCGTCTTCGCAGCAAGCGCCCCGCGGGCGAGCGCCGGGTGCGACTTGGCGAGGAGGCCTTCACCGAGTGGCAGACCAAGTACGGCGACCGGCGCTACACCTATCTCACCGACGATGCGCGGCGCCTGCGCCTCGCGCTCGCTCTCGATGAACGAAGCCGTGGCGAGATGCTCGAGATGATTCACCGTCAGGGGGATTGGTGCGCTCGCATCCTCTTTGACGGCGTGCAGAACGATGTCGTGCTGTTGGCCGTGCCGCACCCGCTTGACTTCAAGGATTTCTTCCCCGATCAGAACACTGCCGGTCTCTACGAGCATCGCAACCGGCGCCTCGTGAGCCGAGACACCGGCGCGAGCCTGCGCCATGAGTTTGTCCACCTCCTCCACTGGGGACACATGGATCGCCTGCGCCAGGTGCATCCCATGTGGGTGCAGGAGGGACTTGCAGGCCTCTTTGAGGACTACACCTGGGATGAGGATGGATCCCCCCGCTTCCGGCCGAACATCCGTCACAACCTCGCCCGGGGTGCCGCCTCGGCGGGGAACGCGCCTCCGTGGCCGCGCTTCTTCTCAATGAACGGACCGCAGTTCATGCTCCGCGCCGAGCTGCATTACGCCCTCGCGCGTTCGATCTTCGAGTTCCTCGCCGATCAGGGGCGGCTCGTCGCGTGGTACCGCGCCTACACCGAGGATTTCGAGCGTGATCCGACGGGCGGCGAAGCCATGGTCGCCGTCTTCGGGAAGCCGCTCGACCAGATCGAGCGCGACTGGCGCCGCTGGCTCGCCGGACGCGGTGCCGTCAAGGATCACTACTCCATTGATCCGATCATCATCGGCATCCAGGCGGAGAACTCCAACGATGGCGTGCGCGTCACGCGCGTGCTCCGGCGCACCCCCGCAGCCAACGCGGGACTTCGCATCGGTGATGTCATCGTCGAGGTCAATCGCGAGTCGGTTCGCTCACTCGAAGAGCTCGTGATGGCGCTTGGTCGGCGCCCCCGCGGCGAGCCCGTCGATATCGCCTACCGTCGGCGCGGGGAGTATCGAACGGCAGTGCTCGTTCAGACGAACGAGCGTCCAGCGCTTGCGCCGTGAGATCCCGAATTCGAATCAAGGCACCACGGGGATGGCGCGATCTCAGGCGCTCTCCGACTCGGCGCACCGCGCCACGGGCTCACGCGACCGGCGCGCGTCGCCATCCGCGTCTGTGCTCCGATCTCCGGGGCTCTGCGTGACCGTGTAGGATGATGCGCCTTCGGGGCCGGAGGCCCCCGACGAGCTCCCGGCCTTGCGGCCACAAGCCAAGTCTCACTCAAAGGTTGCGTTCATGCAGGTGAATATTTCGGCCAGGCACATGGACCTCACGGGCCCGATCGAGGCCTACATCCACAAGAAAGTCGAGCGCATCACGCGCCATTTCGACCGCGTTCAGCAACTCTCCGTGGTCATTGAGAAGCAGCCTCGGCATGGATTCCATGTCGAGCTGATCACCGACATCGAGGGTCACGCCGACTTCGTGGCGAACTCGACCCACGAGGATCTCTACGCCGCTGTGGACCTGGTGGTGGATCGCGGCGTGCGCCAGCTCACCGACCACAAGGAGAAGGTCCGCAATCACCACCACCCGCACCAGTGAGCCCCAGGCCACCGACCCCATGAAACTGCTGAACATCGTCGTCAAGGAGGCCATCATCCCCAAGCTCGTCGCCGTGAAGCGCGACGATTCGATCGGGGAGTTGCTCGATGCGCTGGTCAAGGCGGGGCGTGTACCGGCGGCCAAGCGCGACGAGTTTGTCAAGGCCGTTATCAAGCGCGAGAAGCGGGGCTCAACCGGCATCGGTCACGGCGTCGCCGTGCCCCATGTCAAGAGTCTTGAGACCGATTCGGTGCGCGTGGCCGTGGGACTCAGCGAGCGCGGCGTTGAGTTCAATGCGCTCGACCGCCAGCCCGTGCACGCCATCTTCCTTCTGGTCTCTCCCGAAGAGCGACCGGAAGAGCACATCGCGGCCATGGAGGCCATCGTGGGATGTCTGGGCAAGGACCAGTTCCGCCGCTTTCTCCGTCAGGCCAGGAGCGTCGACGATGTCGTGACGCTCCTGGAGGAGGCGGATGCGGGAAGGGCCGTTCATTGAGCGCGTGAGAGCGTGGTCAGCGCACGCATCGTCATCCAGAACAAGCTCGGGCTGCATGCGCGGCCGGCGATGACATTCACCGAAACTGCGTCGCGCTTTCAGGCCTCAGTCACAGTGCGCCGATGCGACGGCGACGAGACGGTTGACGGCAAGAGCATCATGCAGATGCTCCTGCTCGCGGGAACGCAGGGCACCGAACTCGAGATCTGCGTCGACGGCACCGATGAGGCGGCGGCACTCGACGCGCTCGTCACGCTGGTCAATCGGCGCTTCGACGAGGAGTGACTCGTGCCGATGCCGCCTGCACCTGCGTCCGATGACTCCACTGTGCCGGTGACCATCGTGGGCGATGGGCAGATGGGTCTCGTGCTCGCGAGACTCCTCGCCGAGAAGAACGCGCCATGCGTCCTCTCCGGCCCATTCCCCGACGAGGTCGAGCGACTTGCCCGCGAGCGGCGCTCCCCGCGGCTGCCCGACTTCACGCTGCCGGACTCGATCAGGGTGGAGCCGATCGCCGCCCGCGCGCTGCACGGCGCGGCGCTCGTCGTCAATGCCATTCCCACCCAGTTCATTCGCGCGGTCTGGGTGCCTCTCGCGTCGTCGCTTCCGCGCGAGGCGGTGGTGATGAGCGTCGCCAAGGGCTTCGAGCGCGGCTCTCATCGGCTGCCCTGCGACATTCTCGCGGAATCGCTGCGAACTCCGACGAACGCCACGCCGCCAATGGTGGCACTCACCGGCCCCACAATCGCCGCGGAACTCGCGCGTCGCCTGCCTGCCGCCATGCTGGCCGCCAGCCACCACGCGGAGGCCGCGCATCTGGTCCAGCGCGTCTTCACCACGCCGTGGCTGCGCATCTACACCCACGACGACCCGGTGGGCGCCGAAGTCGCGGGCGCCCTCAAGAATGTCATCGCGCTCGCAGCAGGCATGATCGATGGACTCGGGCTCGGCTTCAATGCGAAGAGTGCGCTCCTCGCGCGCGGTCTCGCCGAGATGGTCAGGCTTGGCGTGGCGCTCGGCGCGAGAACGGAGACCTTCTTCGGGATCGCAGGAGTGGGTGATCTCGCGACGACATGCTTCAGTCCGGAGGGCCGCAATCGCGCCTGCGGAGAGGCCATCGGTCGCGGCGCGACTCTCAATGAGCACCTCGCCCGCACGAGGTCGGTGGTGGAAGGGGTTGAAACCGCACGCAGCGTCGCCGATCTGGCCCGCGACCGGGGTGTCGACATGCCCATCACTGACGCCGTGTGCAGAATCCTCTTCGATGGCCTGCCTCCACTGGACGCCATTCACGAACTGATGACGCGAGAGGCGAAGTCGGAGCGGATCGGCTGAGGTCCGGCTTCAAGTGTTGAGTTCGGCCGCGGTCGCCACGGCCGATCCCTCCCGCGCCGGAGCGTCGATGAGCACCACCCAGGACATTCACACAATGCGCTGCATGGAGGTCTGGGGCGGCAATGACGCCGTCGATCGAGGTGTCGCCATGCCGGGCCTCGAACTCTGGGTGCGAAGCGAGCCGCTGCCCGGCCACACGGAGGGCGGCGATGTGCACTTCGTCTCCTCGTGCGGCACGGGGCGCATCTCTCGCATGGTCGTCGCCGATGTCAGCGGCCACGGCGATGGCGCCAGTTCGCTCGCGCAGGGTCTTCGTCGACTGATGCGCCGCTTCGTGAACTTTGTCGATCAGACGCGCTTCGTCCGAGCGCTGAACGATGCGATCTTCAGCCCCACCTCGGGGGACTTTGCCACCTCGCTCACGATGACCTTCTTCGCGCCGACGCGACATCTGACCCTCTGCAATGCCGGTCATCCTCGCCCGATGTTCTGGAGCGCATCAACCCGCGAGTGGCGCGTGCTGGCCGCGCGGCAGGCTTCGGCGAGGAAGCCCGGCACCGCACCGCGCAACCTGCCGCTGGGGGTCCTTCAACCGACGGAGTATGAGCAATTCGGACTCACCCTCTCTGAGAACGATCTGGTGCTCGCCTACACCGACGCGCTCGTCGAGGCCAGAAGTCCCGAGGGCACACCTCTCGGTGAGGCGGGCGTGCTCAAGCTGCTCTCCATGCTCGATGCGACCCGTCCCGATGACCTGATTCCCGAGTTGATGAGTGCCCTCTCGAAGTGGTGTGGCGGTGCACCGCTCGAAGATGACCTGACGCTCCTTCTCTTGCGTCAAAGCGGCGCGGCGGTGAGCGCGGGGGCCGTGGTTCGCCTGAAGGGTGTGCTCAAGTTTCTGGCGATCGTGCTCCGAAATCTGCTGCCGATCGGAAATCGACCTCCCATTCCCTGGCCCGAGGTCAGCCGAAGCGTGCTCCTGGGGGTTTCGCGCCGACCCGAGGTGGAACCGGCGGAGAGGACCCGGCCCGCTCCGTGAACCCTTCGCAGGGACGACGAGCGAGCGTGGGCACGACTCGATGGGTGCGGAGAGAACCTGAGCCGCTGCATGAACCCTCGGCGTGCCCCGCTCGTAGCCAGTGGCACCAGGTGCGGGTCCGCTGCTAGGCTTCGAGGACTTCACTTCTTCCGTCGCGCCCAGAGAGTCGCGCCCCATGAGCACTGCAAGCGCTTCAACCGGTCTTTCTTCCGGCACTTCGCCGTCTTCCCGAGGTCACTCGTCATCCCGCCGCGCCGCAGATCCCGGCGCCGAGGGAGGTCGTCGCCTCGAACAGCAGCTCTTCCTGGCGCTGGTGGGCGGAATGCTCCTGCTGTCCGCGTGGATCGCCACGCTGCTCGGCATCGATCCCCAGGTCGCGGACATTCCTGCGGCCCTCGGCGCGATCATTCTCTTCATTCCGCTCGCCTGGGGCGCCATCCGTGAGTTCCTCGCCGGTCGGCCATCGAGCGACACGCTCGCGTCGCTGGCCGTCTTTGCGGCGCTCATGAGCAATCTCTTCCTCGCGGCGGGCTTTCTCGCGTTCTTCCTCTGGCTCGCTGAGCTCGTCCTGAGCCGAACCGCGTGGGGGGCGCAGCGCGCCATCCGCGACCTGGTCGAACTCACCCCCGATGTGGCTCGACTGGTCGACGGTGATTCGGAGCGCGAGGCGAGTCTCTCGGAGATCCGCGTCGGCATGGTCGTGCGCGTCCGCCCCGGCGAGAATCTGCCCGTCGACGGCCGCGTCCTCTCGGGCACTTCGAGCATCAACCAGGCGTCCCTCACCGGTGAAGCCGTGCCGATCGAGGTCGAGCCGGGCACCGATGTCTACGCCGGCACCAGCAACCTGACGGGCCAGATCGACATCCGCGTGACCGCCGTCGCGGGTGAAACCACGATCGGCAAGGTCGAGACGCTCATTCGAGAGGCCGAGGGTTCGCGCGGTCAGCGCCAGGAACTCATCGAGCGCCTCGCGAGTTACTACGTTCCGGTGGTGCTGATGGTCGCCGGCCTTGTCTGGTTCTTCGCGAGCAAGAGTGAGAATGCCGCGATCAAGGCCGCGGCCGCCGAGCGCGCCATCACCGTGCTGGTGGTGACCTGCCCCGGCGCGCTGCTCATCTCCTATCCGACGGCGATGGTCGCCGCGTTCGCCGCGGCGGCGCGCCTCGGCATCATGATCAAGACGACGCGCGTGCTTGAAGCCGCGGGCAATGTCGACACGGTCGTCATGGATAAGACGGGCACGCTCACGACGGGCCGCTTCAGCGTCAGCCGACTGGCGCCCGCCGAGGGCGTTGACCCCGCGTCGCTCCTGCAAGCCGCCGCCGATGCGGAGCAGAGTTCCAATCACCCGCTGGCCCGCAGCATCATGGAGACAGCGGCGAAAGCGCGTCTCCAGCCTGAGAACCTCTCGAAATACGAAGAGCTTCATGGGCGCGGTGTCATCGCCCAGACCAACGGAGGAAGCACGATTCACGCGGGCCGTATCGAGTGGCTCGCGCAGATGAACCCCGCCATCGAGGCCTCGGTGCCAGGTGTCGAATCGATGATCGAGGGCATGTCGGGCGTCCATGTGATGCGCGACGGCCGCTACCTCGGCGCCGTGGGCCTCGAGGACAAGCTCCGCCGAAACGCCGCCGAGGTGGTGACCAAGCTGCGCGATCTCGGGGTGCGCCGCGTGGCCATCTTCACCGGTGATCGCCTGAGCGTGGCGAAGCGCGTCGGTCAGGCGGTCGGCGTCGACGCCATCGAGGCGGAGTGCCTCCCCGAGGAGAAGCACGAAGAGCTCAAGTACCTCATCCGACGCGGCCATCGCACGTTGGTGGTCGGTGACGGCATCAATGACGGCCCCATCCTCGCAAGCGCCGATGTCGGCGTGGCGATGGGCCTCTCCGGCTCGGATATCGCGACCAACTCCGCCGGCGTGGCGCTCATGAACGACGACCTTCGCCATGTGCCCTTCCTGCTCGAACTCGCGCGGCGCACCCGGCTCATCATTGCGCAGAACATCGGCGCGAGCCTCCTGCTGGCGATCATCGGCCTGGCGCTTGCGGCGACCGGCAACATCAACATCTGGGCGACGCCCTTCTTCTACGCGGTGAGCTATGTCTTCGTCATCGCGAACAGTCTCCGACTGGTCCGCTTCGGCGAGGACTTCATCGGCAACGAAGAGGCGCGGCGCGCGGCCGAGGCGCTTGCTGCGTCGAAGCCGGCGCGGCAGTTGCGTCAGCGCGGTGGATCGGCTGCCGCGACGGCGGGATGACGCCGACCCACCGACGCCCTTCGGCGTTCGTCGTCGCTCCGGTGACGATCGAGGGGTCGCGCCCATGACCGCACCCGAGGCTCGATTCACCGGACTGGCCGCGGATTACGCGAAGGCGCGACCGGATTACCCCCCTGCGGCATTCGAAGCGATGGTGCGCGGGCTTGCCCGTCCGGTGCGAGCGGTTGATATCGGCTGTGGCACGGGGATCTCCACGCGTCAACTCGCGACGGTCGCCGACCAGGTGATCGGCGTCGAGCCGAACTCGGAGATGCTCGATCAGGCGAAGGCTTCGAAGGGCCACTCCCCTGGGCTTGCGCCCCTCGAGTGGCGCAGCGCTCCCGCAGAGCAGACGGGCCTGCCCGCGGGCGAGTTCGGCCTGGTGCTCGCGGCGCAAGCCTTCCACTGGTTTGATGCCGATCGGGCGCTCGCCGAGTTCGCCCGGCTATTGCGCCCGGGCGGGCGGGCGGCGCTGCTCTGGAACTTGCGCGACGATCGCGATCCCGTGACCGCGGCGTACTCAGCAATCGCGGTTCCCCACGCGATGCGTCACCTCGATGCGACCACGATTCGGGCCCGCGCCGAGGGCGGCGAACCGCTGGCCCGCTCGCGTCTCTTCAGGAACGCCCGCCGGGTGGACTTCATTCAGACGCAACATCTCGATCTCGAGGGCACATTGCAGCGGGCTCGAAGCGCGAGCTACTTCCCGCGCGAGGGCGCCGAGCGAGCCGCGGCCCTCGATGCCTTGCGAGGTCTCTTCGCCGAGCGATCGCACGATGGCCTGCTGACCCTCCGCTATCGCACGGAGTTGCACATGGCCGAGCGGCCGGAGTGAGCGCCCCTCGAAGAGCCGCCGGGGCGCGGAGCACTCGAGCGATCGCGTCACCGCGCTCCTCCGGTGTGCATGAGTGCCGCTCCGCCCATGTCCGCCGCACGCGACAAGCTGGGAGAATGCGGCCATGCGACCGTTCACGCCCATTCTCCTTCTCGCCATCGCCAACATCTTCATGACCTACGCGTGGTACGGACACCTGCGCGATCTCAAGCATCGCACGCTCATCGTGGCGATCGTGGCGAGCTGGCTGGTGGCGTTCTTCGAGTACTGCTTCCAGGTACCCGCGAACCGACTCGGATTCGGCGACGGACAGGGACCCTACACGCTCGGACAACTCAAGGTCATTCAGGAAGTGCTGACCATGACGATCTTCGCCGCGTTCGCCGCGGGATACCTTCGGCAGCCGATCACACTCAACTACCTCTGGGCGAGTCTCTGTCTGGTCGGCGCAGCGTTCTTCATCTTCCGGGACCAGGTGCCGTCGGCGGCTCTTCCGACGATTCCGGCGCCATGATCGAGGCGCGCACCCGGCCAGCGCGGGAGAACAGGGGATCACCGCCGCGCATGGACCATGGGCCGAAGTCGCGCTGGTCATCGATCGCTTCGATGATTCCCCTCGCCTCCGCAGCCGTGATGCCGCCGGGACCGACTCGAATGGGCACCTGACGCGAGATGCTGGTGCGAAGCACGGCGACATAGGCCGGCTCGCCGTCGACCACCACCGCGACCGGGCGATTGAGGTGAGCGAGCGTCGCCGCATCGAGTCGCATCTGTGAGCCCGCCTTCACATTCATCAAGAGAAAGTCGTCGTTCCCCTGCCGTCGCACCATGGCGAGATGAATGTCCTCGAGGTCGATGATCGGTTCCGGCGCGAGGTGCACCGTTTCGCCATACCGAGAGCGCGATGGACTCCACTCCTCCACCGCCTCGAACGAGGCGAGGTAGACCTCGACCTTCGGCGGAGGCCCGCTGATGCGGGGAGAGGTCCTGCATCCGCACGCCAACAGCAGCAGAAGCACCAGCGCGGCCGACCCTCGAAGCGCCGGTGTGATCATCACCGCCAAGGTCCTCCCATCAGGCGATGGTCACTTCGGGGTCGAGATAGACATCCTGAATGGCATGGAGCAGCTTCACGCCGTCGGCCATCGGACGCTGGAAGGCCTTGCGGCCGGAGATGAGTCCCGTGCCGCCGGCGCGCTTGTTGATGACGGCCGTCTTGACCGCATCGGCGAGATCGCTCGCGCCTGCACTCGCACCGCCGGAGTTGATGAGCCCTGCGCGACCGCAGTAG
The DNA here is from genome assembly GCA_019636735.1 of Phycisphaeraceae bacterium. Classification (NCBI taxonomy): domain Bacteria; kingdom Pseudomonadati; phylum Planctomycetota; class Phycisphaerae; order Phycisphaerales; family Phycisphaeraceae; species Phycisphaeraceae bacterium. The sequence continues at coordinate 396,101 of JAHBWY010000002.1, read as the reverse complement.
CAGTTGAGGACCTGGTAGCGCGTGAGATCGATCGGGTGATCGCTGCAGAGATCGGTGTAGATCCGCTTGTCGAACTTGCCGTAGCTCGATCCGCCCATGTTGAGCGCCTCGTATCCGCCGTTCAGTTCGGGCTGCTTCTGCTTGATGATGTCCGCCTCGATCGTGACGCCCAGATGGTTCGCCTGACCGGTGAGGTCGGCGCTCGTGTGATAGTCCTTGCCATCCTTCTTGAAGGCGTTGTTTCGCAGGTAGCACCAGAGGATGGTGGCCATGCCGAGCTCATGGGCGTGCTGGAAGGCGTTGGCGACTTCGACGATCTGTCGATCGGCGTTGTCGGAGCCGAAGTAGATGGTCGCCCCCACCGCGGCCGCGCCGAGGTTCCACGCTTCTTCGACCGTGCCGAAGAGGATCTGGTCAAACTTGTTCGGGAAGGTCAGCAGCTCGTTGTGATTGATCTTGACGATGAAGGGGATCTTGTGGGCGTACTTGCGGCTCACGCTGCCGAGGACGCCAAAGGTGGTCGCAACCGCGTTGCAGCCGCCATCGATGGCGAGCTTGATGATGTTCTCGCCGTCGAAGTAGAGCGGGTTCTTTGCGAAGCTCGCGCCAGCCGAGTGCTCGATGCCCTGGTCCACCGGAAGAATGCTCATGTACCCGGTGCCTGCCAGCCGCCCGGTGTTGAACATCAACTGAAGATTCCGAAGCACCTGCGGCGAGCGATCGCTCTGCATCCAGATTCGGTCGATGAAGTCCGGGCCGGGCAGGTGCAGCAGCTTGCGATCGACCTTGGCCTTGTGGCTCAAGAGGGAGTCGGCCTCGGCTCCGAGGATCTCAACGGTCTTGCTCGCGGTGGTGGCAGGCATGAAAGCTCTCCTTGAAGTGGAGAATCGTACACAGAGCACGGGCGAAGGCCGGCGCTGGAAAGGCCCTGCGCCGCGCCCCGGTGCCGCTCCGGTGTGGCATGGCCGTCGGCTCAGGTGGCCGCTTCGATCCACCCGCCTCCGATCACCTCATCGTCGCGGTAGCAGACGACCGCCTGCCCCGGAGCGACGGACTCGATCGGAGCGTCGAAGACGACCTCGATCGTGTCCGGAGTGATGGCGCGAACTCTGGCCGGAGCGGGCTCGGCGGTCGAGCGCACCTTGGCCGTGCACCTGATGAAGTCCGCCGGCGGATCGATGAGCCAGTTCGATTGTGCGGCCGTGCACCCGCGTCGCAGAAGCCGCTCCCTTGCTCCGACGGTGATGGTGTTCGCGACGGGATCTTTCGCGATCACATGCACGGGTCGCCCGAGCGCCACCGGCACTCCCCGCCGCTGACCGATCGTGAATCGCTGATGGCCGTCGTGCGTGCCGATGGTCCGGCCGTCTTCATCAAGAATGTCGCCGGGCCTCAGGTCATGCGGCGAGCGCCGATCGATGAAGCCCGCGTAGTCCTGATCGGGCACGAAGCAGATCTCCTGCGAATCGGGCTTCTCAGAAACCGGGAGCCCGAGCTCGGAGGCAAGGGCGCGAACCCGCGCCTTGGTCATGGCGCCGATCGGCAGCAGCATCTCGCTGAGGCGCTCTCTCGGCGTGCCAAAGAGCACATAGCTCTGGTCCTTGCCGTGATCGATGCCTCGCAGCAACCTCGCTCGTCCGGCGGCCGGGAGCGCCGCAGCGGCATCACCGCCGACCCCTGATCGGGGCGTCATGCCACTGCCATCGCCCCGCACCACGCGCGCGTAGTGGCCGCTCGCCACGAACTCGGCACCAAGATCCTTCGCGAGCGCATGCAACCTTCCGAACTTGAGCCAGTCGTTGCAGCGCACGCAGGGGTTCGGGGTGCGCCCGGCGTTGTACTCACTGACGAAGTAGTCCATGACACGGCCGAAGTCCCGCTCGAAGTTGACCGCGTAGAAGGGAATGCCCAGGTGCGCCGCGACCAGTCTCGCGTCCGCCGCGTCGTTCACGCTGCAACAACCCTGCTTGTGGCTTCGCGGCGCCTGCGGAAGCGAGGTGCGAGTCGGCGCAGCCAGGCGCGAGGCACATCGCGCGGCGTCGCGCGGAGCACCGATCGAGCCCCCGCGGCCGCCGGGCTCTCCATCGCCGTGAAGTTTGATGTCACACTCCGCCTCCTCGCGCGCCTCGGCCGATCCGAGGCGCATGAAGCAGCCGATGACCTCGTATCCCTCTCGCAGGAGCAGCGCGGCAGCCACGGAGCTGTCCACGCCGCCGCTCATGGCCACGACAACCTTGGTGCGACTCATGCCGGGACCCCGAAAGTGGCGTCGAGTCTCTCTACCGCGTGGCACTTGCGCTCACCGTCACCATGCCCGATGCGAAGCCGCGCATCCGCCGCCGCTCCCAAGAGGCGCTCCTGGCGCTCTCGGCGGGCAGGGCTGACAACACACTCGCGGGCAATCGGGGACATGGCCGGTCGATGGTAGTCGCGCGCCGCGCTTCGGGCTGCGTGCGGCACGACATCGGCACACCCCTGTTCACCGAAGGTTCACATCAGCGACGGCCGCTCCCCTCCTCGTTCACGGGCACGCCGGTTCCAGCAGCGAAGGTCATGAAGCTCGGACTTGCCGCGATCACGGACTCCGGGAGAGTCTGAACCATGTACCAGGCGCATCGCTGCCCATGAGAACGGAGCATCTCGCGTGGGCCCTCCATGGCGCGCTGGCGGACCTGACTCAGGTCTCGAACGCCCTGCACGGAGTCCACGCTCTTCGGCAACGGCTCGCTCCAGAGCGTCACCACTCCACCGACGGTGTCAACGACACCAGCCGCCAGGGCTTCCTCCGCCGCATCGATCCGCTCGATGTCACTCAGGCCCCGTTCCAGCTCGGCCGATCGCGCTGCGGCGTCCCTCAACTCGTCGCAGGCGCGCGAAGCGTGGTTTGACAGCCAGAAGAGCTGCGCGAATCGCCGCTGCACGACAGCCCTCTCCAATCGCGCCTTCTCAGACGGCGTGAGCATCTCGTCCAGTTCAGCGAGCACCTGTCGCTCGAGGTGGCGCCAACGCTCCTGGAGTGAGCGCAGTGGCGCCTGCGTCTCCAATCGAGCAAGAGGCGACTGCTCCCCCGAGGAGTGTCGCGGCAGCGCGTTCGCCATGCGGACGAACGAACGCAAGAGCAGCCTCTCCTCGTCGATGAGCGGTTGGAACTCTTGAAGCCGAGGGGCAACCATCCGGACCGCCTCCAACTCGCGCGCCGTTCCGAAACGAGCGCTGCGGATGGCGTCCAACGGACTGACGCGCGCGCCGCCGAACACAGTGAGGTCGCCCATGACGATGAGCCAGCTCACCCATGCATAGGGAATCGAAATCACAGAATCGGCGCGCCGGGAGAAACTGATCGCGTCGGCGCGCCAGCTCTCCTCCGGCGGAAGTGCGGCACGAATCGACTCGAACAGCCGCCGGTCGATCTCGTCAGCAGCCGCCTCGATGAGGTCGATCGCCTCTGAGACGCGGCGCCGCCACTCATCCGTCCCCTCCGGCTCCTGGTCGTTCTCCCCGACGACGACATAAGTGACGATGCGGCCGCTCTCACCGGGGCGTCGCTCCATGGCCACTCGCGCGTGCGGCGCGACTCGCTCCTCCCACTCACGACCATGGGCCTCGACCAATGCCTCAAGCGTTGCGCGCGGCAGGAGCGACTCGCCGAGGAGACGCATCCATGCGTCGATCTCCCGCGTGCCCAGTGTGAAGCGGCCGAACCAGTCCATGCGGCGACCTGTGGAGTCCGCCGGTGGCGTGCGCGCCGAGGTTCGCGGTGACCCGCCGAGCAGCTCCTGCTCAGCGGTCGTGAACTCGGGGAACTCGGTCACTTCCGGAAGCGGATCCGGCGGAACGGCGGAATCGGCGATCCACGCCATGCCAAGCAGCGACGCAAGGCGCTTGCGGAACGGCGTCGAGAGCGCTTCGAGTTCAGGGGGGACCTCGTCTTCCTGGCGGAACATCGAGAAGTGCCTGGAGGTGCTTGTTCGTCCCCAATCGGGATCGCTCAGCGCCGCGCTGACCGCCTGCTCCTTGAGTGCATCCTCGGCGTCGAGCCACTCATTGAAGATCCGAATTGCCTCGGCGCGTCGCTCTCCGGTCACGCTCCGCTGCGAGAGGACCCGTCGCGCAAACCACTGCGGAGACGGCCGTGATGGCGCCGCCAGGTCCCATGGATCAAAGGACATGAACCCGTCGAGATTGAAGATCTGATTGCGGTACACGCGCCGCAGACGCTTGGCTTGCTCGGGCTCGAGCTGAGAGGCCACCGCTTCCACCGCCTCGCGCTGCGCCACAAGCAGATCCCTCAGCGGCAATTCCGGTGTTTCCCGAAGCGCCCAGAACTCGCCCAGAGGATCAACGAACGGCTGCGGCGGAGCGTCTTCCGCGGCAGCGCGCGCCTCGATGTATGCCTTCATCGCCCGATCAGCATGTTCTCGAAGTCCATCCGCTCCCTCCTGGAAGGTCAGACCCGAGATACCGAACTCGGCGCACGCCTCTGCAAGCCGAAGGCGCTGCGCGAGGATTGCATCGAGGAGTGCGCGGTAGACCCGCTCGCGACGCGGCGCACTTGCCGCGAGCCCTTGCCGCACGGCCTCACTTTGTCTTGTCGCTGGCGGAAGCGCCTCGAGCAGTTCGCTCAGGTCGAAGGGCTGCGCGATTCCGCTCATCGACTGCCCACGGGCGAACCGTGCCAACCAGCGCACTCGCAATTCCGTCAGCACCCCCCCAAGGCGACTCCGCGAATCATCCGGCGCTGCGCGACAGGCACACTCCACAAGCCTCTCGATCGCCTGGTGTTGCTGCGACATGGCGCCTCGAACCACGGTGATGGCTCGTCGGACCGAATCCGGAGCCTCGTATCGAGTTCCGTCGACGCCCAATGCGTCGGTCGATGCCTGGCAGTGCTTGATGTTCGCCTCCACCGAGGTCAGGTACTCCCCGTAGCAGCGCCAGAGTGTCTCCGGCTCGATCGGAACCCCCGCTGATCTCAGAAGGTCGGCCACCTCGACAATGCCAACCGGCTGAGATCTTCCGTTCAGTCCCGTGGGGAAGACCTGCGCTGCTGCTCGCGTGGACGCCATCACAACGAGCGAGGCGATCAACGCCCACCACGCGCAACCAGAGACTCTGCGAACGCCGACCGTCATGGGCTGGCCTCCTCGGAACGGGCGCATCTCACGCCCGGGCCTTTGGAAAGAAAAGCGGGCACGCGTGGTGCAGCATAGAGCCGCAGCCTCGCGTGCCCGCCTCTTTCGTGTCACCGGCCGCGACCGCTCCAAGTGGAACTGCCGCAACGCGGTGATTGTCTCTGCGGCATGACGCCGCTCAGGATCTGGCTAGAACCGGCTGGAATCGGCCAGACCTGTCTTGCTCAGGTTCACCAGCCGCCGCGGTCGCCGCCGCCGCCACGGCCGCCGCGGCCACCGCCGCCGCCACCGTAACCGCCGCGACCACCACCGCCACCGCCGTAGCCACCGCGGCCACCGCCGCCGCCGCCACCACCACCGAAGCTCCGCTCCTCGCGCGGACGAGCCTCGTTGACCGTCAGGTCACGACCCTCGATGTTCTTCCCATTCAGGGCCTGGATGGCCGCCTGAGCCTGGCCGGAATCGTCCATCTCGACGAAGCCGAAGCCACGCGAACGACCGGTCATGCGATCCGTCACCACCTCCGCGCTGCGCACGGAGCCATGCTGCTCGAACAGCTCGCGCAGACTCTCATTGGTCGTCTTGAACGACAGGTTGCCGACATACAGTTTCATCACAATCAATCCTTGCCCGAACTCTGATGCAACCGGCGACGATCTCGGGCGAGGTCAAGCGACGGCTGATTCAACGCTGCGGTCTAACTCGAACGGTTCAGTCAGCCCTCGCGAATCCGACCCGAGTATAGCGTCCGATCTTTCGGAGGTGTTCAACAGACCTGAATGTTTGAGGAAGGATCCGGGCGATACAGAGCGACCCAGCAGTTACCCTCTTCGCCATGCCGCTGCTTCTGGGCATCGACGAAGCGGGCTATGGCCCGCTGCTTGGCCCCCTGTGCGTGGGCTGGGTGCTCGCTGAGGTCCCTTCGGCAGACTTTGCGCCATCTGGCACGAACTCCGAAACTGGCGGTGCCTCGACCCCCGCCACCTCGGGCGATCTCTGGACCACCCTCGGCAGCGCCATCTGCCGACGACCGCGCGATCCGCGTGGCCGCATCGCTGTCGACGACAGCAAGCGGTTGAAGCGCCCCAATGATGCCGCGGGTCACCCTCTCGAGCACTTGGAGCGGGGCGTGCTCGGCTGGCTCGCCTGTCTCGATGGCCGCTGCGCACTCGACGCACCCGCCGCCTTTCCCGTCGATGACGGTGCGCTCCTGTCGCTGTTGGGCGCCGCGCCGCCCGACGCAGCGCCGTGGTCGACTGCGCCGACACCACTCCCGCTTGCCAACGATCGCGCGCTCCTCGGCATCGCCGCGAAGCGCCTTCAGCGAGCGCTCGCCGACTCCGGCGTCGCGCTGCGCGCGCTGCGCGTCAACGCTCTTGATGTCCCCGCGTTCAATGCGGCGTTCGAGCGCACGCGCAGCAAGGCGTCGGTGAACACGGCGATGGGCCTTGAGGTGGTGCATGCCGTCTCGCAGCAGCACTCCAACGACGATCTCATCGTCGCCTTCGATCGCCACGGCGGCCGCGTGCACTACCGCGAGGAACTCGCCTACACCTTTCCCGAAGCGTCATTGAGGGTGCTCGAAGAGTCCGATGCGGGCAGCCGCTACGAACTCGACTGCCGACATCGCCGAATCACCGTCTCGTGGCAATCGGAAGCGGAGTCGAAGCATCTCACCGTGGCGCTGGCGAGCATGGGCGCCAAGCTGGTTCGCGAGCTTTGGATGCGTCGCCTGAACACCTCCTTCTCGAAGATCATGCCGGAACTGAAACCCACGGCCGGCTATGTGGAAGATGGCCGCCGCTGGCTGGCTGAAGTGGAGCCTCACCTGGCCCGTCTTGGCCTCGATCGAAGGCGGCTCGTGAGAATGGCGTGAGTTTCCGGGCTTGACAGTGGCGTCACCCGGGCCTCGGAGGTCGCCCTTCTCGACTGAATCCTTGACTTCGAAACACGGGTACCGGTAAATTGCCCGATTCTTCGCCGCAGGGCAGGCGCTCGACGGCCGATGTCGGGACGGTCGATCGCTCATCCCTCGGACACCGCACGCAAGGCTCCATTCATCAGGAGCAGGAAGCTCGAACGCCATGGTCACCGATCTCAGCAAGGTTCGCAACATCGGCATCTGCGCCCACATCGACGCGGGCAAGACGACCGTGACCGAACGCATCCTCTTCTACACCGGCAAGATCCACCGCATGGGCGAAGTGCACGAAGGCACCGCCACGATGGACAGCCTCCAGGAAGAGCAGGAGCGCGGCATCACCATTCAATCCGCGGCGACGAGCTGCCCATGGACTTTCCAGGGGGTCGACTACAAGGTCAACCTGATCGATACCCCGGGCCATGTCGACTTCACCATCGAGGTGGAGCGTTCACTGCGCGTCCTCGACGGCGCGGTGGCGGTCTTTGACGGCAAGGAAGGTGTCGAAGCCCAGTCGGAAACGGTGTGGCGACAGGCGGAGCGCTACGGCGTGCCGCGCCTCTGCCTCATCAACAAGATGGACAAGATGGGCGGCGACTTCGAGTTCAGCTTCAACTCGATTCGCGAGCGCCTCGGTGCGAACGCCATTGCCATTCAGCTTCCCATCGGAAACGGTCCGGACTTCAAGGGCATCATCGACCTGATGACCATGAAGGCGCTCTTCTGGAAGGCCGAGGATGACGGCACCACCATCACCGAGACTGAGATTCCCGATGACTGGAAGGATGCCGCCACCATCTGGCGCGCCCAGATGGTCGAGCGCATCGCCGAGCTCGATGAGCAGCTCACCGAGAAGTACATCCACGATCACGACTCGATCACGGTTCCCGAAATGAAGGCGGCGCTTCGGAAGGCGACCATCGATCGCCGCGCGTTCCCCGTCCTCTGCGGCTCGGCGCTCAAGTATGTCGGCATCCAGAAGGTGCTCGACTCGGCGATCGAGTACCTGCCGAACCCCACCGAGCGCGAGGATGTCGAAGGCGTCGATCCCAAGGAGCCTTCCACCAAGCTCACTCGGCCCCACACGGAGGACGCGCCCTTCTCGGCGCTGGTCTTCAAGGTGGTGGCCGATGTCGCGGGCACCCTCACCTACCTGCGCATCTACTCCGGCAAGCTGACCAAGGGCAGCCGCGTGCTCAACCCCGGCAACGGCCGCAAGGAGAACATCAGCCGTCTCTACGAGATGCACGCCCTCGACCGCGAAGCGCTCGATGAAACGGGCGCCGGCCAGATCGTGGCCGTGGTCGGCCTCAAGGACAGCTTCACCGGCGACACCCTCTGCGACCCGGATCATCCGATCATCCTCGAGCGCATGGTCTTCCCGGAGCCGGTGATCTCGATGTCCATCGAGCCCATCACCGCCGACGACAAGAAGAAGCTCGGCGAAGCCCTCACGACCATCCGCCGCGAAGATCCCTCCTTCCGCTCCAACTACAACGATGAGACGGGCGAGACGATCATCTCGGGCATGGGCGAGCTTCACTTGGAGATCATCAAGAACAAGCTGACGCGCGACATGAAGATCGGCGTCAATGTCGGCAAGCCGCGCGTCGCCTATCGCGAGACGATCGTCGGCCGTGCCGAGCGCGTGCGTGGTCTCTTCAAGAAGCAGACCGGTGGTCGCGGCCAGTTCGGCGACGCCTATGTCACCGTGGAGCCGATCACCCCGGAACAGGCCGAGGCCGAGGAGCTGGAGCTCAAGGATGGTGTGGTCTTCCAGGACAAGATCACCGGCGGCGTCATCCCGCGCGAGTACATCCCGAGCGTCGAGTACGGCGCGCGCCAGGCGGCCGCAAGCGGCATCCTCGGCGGGTACCCGGTCATCAATGTCCGGGTGCAGCTCGTCTTCGGCAGCTACCACGATGTCGACTCGAGCCAGATCGCGTTCGAGCAGGCGGGTGCCCTCGCCTTCCGCGAGGCGTGCACGCAGGCTGGCCTCGCCCTGCTTGAGCCCATCATGAAGGTCGTCGTGACCACGCCCGATGAGTTCTTCGGCAGCGTCTCAGGCGATCTCGCCTCGCGACGAGGTCACATCGTGGACAGTGAGATGCGCGGCGTTTCCCGCATCATTCATGCCGAGGTTCCGCTTGCGGAGCTCTTCGGCTACACCACCACGCTCAGGTCCATGACGCAGGGCCGTGCAAGCTCCAGCATGGAGCCGCACACCTATCGCATCATGCCCGATCGCCTCAAGGACGAGGTGCTCGCGAAGACCTGATCCGGAATTCGGCCCGCAATCTCACTGCCCTTGTTCCCAATTCCCCGTGCTCGTGCGGCCTCATCAGCCGCGCGGGATACTGTCGCTTGGTTGGAGCGTCTCAAGGTGATTCAACCTGCGTTGCCTCCGGCGCGAACCCGACGCCTCCCGAGCCCGAACTGACCTTTCCATCGTGTCCATGAGCGAGTCCGCATCCGAACAGAACCTCCCCGGCCTCTTCCGCGGGGAGTACGAGCGAGAGATGGAGCGCTGGTTCCGCACGCGCTTCCTGATCCTCTGCGCGGTCTTTGCGCTGCTGGAGATCTTCGCCCTGGGGACCTATCTGCTGATCTGGTGGGCTTCGAGCATGCAGGCTCCGGAGCGCCTGGTGACCGCCGACCAAGCGGTCCTGCGCCAGGGGTTCGACAGCCTGACCCTGCCTGCGGCCTTCGCCAGCAGCGTCGCCCACTTTGCCATTCTTGCGGTCTTCGCACTCATCAGGACGCGTCGCGTCGAAACGCGCGAAGCCCTCGTGCACGAGGCAAGCTGGATGATCGTGCTCCTCGGGGGCGTGCACCTCGCCCTCGAGTCGGTTGCGGCCTTGCTTGGTGCGACCGAGACCTTCAGCCCGGTGCAGAGCATCTTCTTCTGGCATTTCTCCGCGTGCCTGATCCTGCCATGGTCTCCTCGCGAGAGCCTTCGTCCGATGGTGCCGCTGATCGTGGCTTATGGCGTCGCCGCATTGCTCCTCAATCAGCACGGCGGAGTGGTCCAGGTGCGCGGCGAAGTCCTCCAAGACTCCGGCTGGTGGATTGAGCCGCTCCTGAGCACGCTCCTCCTGCCGCTGGTGCTCATTCCGGGCATGGTGGCGTGCTGGTGGCGCCTGAGTCGTCATCGCCGCCGATTTGGACGCCGCATGGCCAGCCAGGGCTTCATGGAGTTGCGCCGCGAGCTCTCCCAGGCCCGGAAGATTCATGAGAGTCTCTTCCCACACCCCTCCAAGCACGAGGATGTGGAATTCGACCTCCTCTACCGACCGATGCGCGAGCTCGGCGGAGACTTCGTGCAGGCCTGGACCGACCCGCTTGATCGCTTCCACGCGGTGGTCATCGATGTCACCGGGCATGGGCTCGCCGCCGCGATGACGGTCAATCGACTTGCTGGCGAACTTGATCGCATTCGCGCCGAGAACCCGCTGATCTCACCGTCGGCGGTGTTGGCGGGATTGAACCGCTACATCTATCTCACGCTCTCGAAGCATGTCATCTTCGGAACGGCGGTCGCAGCCCAACTCGATCCGCACACGGGGCGCCTGGTCGTTGCGAATGCAGGTCATCCGGCCGCGGTCCTGCGACGACGCAATGGCGGTGTCGAATCGCGCGAGAGCACGGCGTATCTGCTCGGAGCCATCGCCCACACGGAGTTCGAAGTCACCGAGGAGGTCACCTGGCTCCAGCCGGGCGAGACGCTCATCCTCGTCACCGATGGTGTGATCGAGGCGCGCGATCGGCGCGGTCGTGTCTTCGGCGAGTCGCGGCTTCGCGAAGCGTGCAGCCGGCAGCCGGCGCCTCCGCGCTGGAGCGAGTTCCTCGCTTCGCAGATCGATCAGTGGAGCGGCGGCATTCTCCACGACGACCTCCTCATTGCGACGATGTCGCTTGCACCGACGGCGCGAGTCGCGCCTCCTCCGGGCGTCACGCTCGAAGAGCGCACCTCGATTCGCGAGGGTGAACGCACGCCCTCACCCGCCACGGTGAGTGGTGGAACTGTCGCTAGGGCGACCGTTGAGAGTGCGACTCAGGAGCCCCCGGTGGAACTTTCCGCGCAGGTCTCCGTCGCCACATGACCGGATCCGCCGACTCCAGCGAGAGCCTCTCTCCGCGCGAGGCCGAGTGCATCGATCAAGCGATCTCGACCGCCGTTCGCCTTGCCGTTCGCGGCCACGGTCATGTCGAGCCGAACCCGATGGTGGGCTGCGTCATTCTCGCGTCCGACGGCCGCGAGGTCGGCCGAGGCCATCATCGTCGGCTAGGTGAAGCGCACGCCGAAGTCGAGGCGCTCCGCCATGCTGCTTCGAACGCTCGCGGCGCGACGATGGTGGTCACACTCGAACCTTGTCGCCATCACGGGCGGACCCCTCCATGCACCGACGCGATCATCCGCGCCGGTGTCGCCCGGGTCATCTACGCGACGGCCGATCCGAACCCGATCGCCGGTGGTGGCGCGGCGGCCCTGCGAGAGGCGGGCATCGTCGCCATGCAACGGGCGCACCCCTCGGCGTCGGCGCTCAATGCTCCCTTCGTTCATCGCGTGACGACGGGACTTCCGTGGGTGTCCGCCAAGTGGGCGCAGACGATTGACGGCGCGATCGCCGCCCACGGCGGGGCCTCTCGCTGGATTTCGTCCGAACGGCTGCGCCGCATGGTGCACCGCGAACGGGGCCGGGTCGATGCCGTGTTGACCGGCATCGGCACCGTGCTTGCCGACGATCCTCAGCTCACGCCGCGTGGCGTCACGAAGCGCCGCACGCCCATGCGCGTGGTGTTCGATCCCGAACTCACCATCCCGCTCGAGGCGGCGCTCGTCGCCTCGGCCGACCGGGTTCCGCTTCTGATCGCGGCGCATCCCGAAGCGATCACGCGGCGACATGACCACGCGGCGCGCCTTCGTGAGCGCGGTGTCGTCCTCATCGAAGTCGAAGGTCCGCTGCACGCGCTGCTCCTGATCCTCGCGAGAGACCATGGCGTCTCGCGCCTGCTCGTCGAGAGCGGCGGCGGTCTGCTGGGCGCACTTGAACGCGAGAACATCATCAATGAGCGCTGGGTGGTCATTTCACCGCGACTCGCAGGCGACCCGCGTGCCCCCCGAGCGATCCGAGGCTTTGAGCCCGCCACGCCCGATGACATGAGGCGGCACACTCTCGCCGGCGCCTGGCAGCGCGGCGACGAGATGGTGCTGCTCTACCGCAATCTCGAAGGTCCCCGCGCCTGAGCTGATTCACTCCCCGACCAGCCCGAACTCCTGGGCCGAGAGCGGCAGCGCGAAAGAGGGCGGGAAGATCCGCAGGACATCGTCCGACTCATCAAGCGCCCAGCGCCCCCCGTCGCCCTCGCGCGCCACCCTGATCACGCTGGGCGACCCCGATGTCGGAACGAGTTCAATCGACGCGAGCAGGAGCTCCTGCGGCATCGGATGAAGCGCCAGCTCGGTGGCCCGGGACTCGACCAATCTCTCGATGAGCATGGCGAGTGCGGGGAGATGGGCGGCCTGCTTCGATTGATCATCGCCGCGCGACACGAACCATCCATCGATCGTTCGATCGAGTTGGACTCGCAGAGCCCCCTGCGGATCGCGAATGCGAATGGAGCGAATGTCCTCGGGTCGAAGCGCGGTGGGCCGAGGATCGGCGAAGGCCTCCGCCGCGGGCAGGAGCGCGGCCAGCGCCGTCTGGTCGAGGAGCACGATCGGGGGCCGATCGGTGCGCCGAGCACAGATCGAACCCCCCTGCGCGAGAGCCGATCCGATCTCGACACGCTCGATTCGCAATGGTGTCGCCGTGGCGCCAGCGGAGTCCGCGCCACTGCCGAGCGTGCCCGCCCGCGCCGATGCGACCTCGATGGACGCGATGGGGCGCTCCAGTCCGAAAAGGGCCAGGTCCTCGGGCTGCTCATCGGCGAAGCCCGCGTGCTCCACTCGAGAGAGTGCGCCCAGAAGTGCGGTGACGACCCCTTGGTCCACTCTCGTTCGGAAGGGCGCCTCCATCATCCAGCGACCATCTCGCTTGATCACTTCGAATCGCTGCGCCGGGCGCGACGGATCTGCCGGCGTGCGATCGACCGTGATGCGCTGAGGGTCCGCACCAGCCAGATCGAACAGGCGCCATGAGCGCAGGAGCCTCAGATCGCCCTCAAGCACCGCCTCGTGCAGCGACGGCTCCGCGGCAAGGGCCGGGCCATCATCAACGCGCAGCCACGCGCGCCCGCCCACGCCCCGGCGCCCAAGCTGAAGTGTGATCGATTCATCACCGAGGGTGAGTCGGACCTTCGCCTGTGGCGGAGCAAGCCCCAGCGCCGCAGCTTCGTTGTCACTCACCGCGCCGCGCGAGGTCGCGCGAAGATCGACCGCGCGAGTCAGCAGCTCCCGCAGCGCACTCCCCTCGGCGGGCTGGACGAAGGGCAGCACTTGGAACCAACCATCACCACGACGCTCGAAGCGAAGGGTGGAAGCCCCCGCGCTGATGTCCACCGCATCGAGCCGATCAAGCGGCCAACGGCCCGGCGTGAGAACCGGGCGAGGACCGCCCCGGACTTCGCGCGAGTGAACCTCATGGTCCATGACGCGTGCACGCTGGCGGGCCAAGTACCACGCGCCCAACGCCAGCGCGGCCAGAAGCCAGAAGACGATCGCGATGCGCCAGACCTTCATGACGCCCGCCTCCTGAGCCAGAGGAACGCCGCGAAGAGCATGGCCGCACCCGGCACACCCGCGACCGCGCTCAGGCCGAGCACGCCACGCACCCGCGTTGCCTCGACAGGAATGCGCTCCACCTCGCGCCCCGTGGCGGAGGCGAAATCGCCTTCGAGTTCGACCAGCCATCCGATGATGCCGACGAAGAGCTCGCGGTTTCCCGGATAGCGAAGGAAGACGCGCTCCGGGCCGAGTTGCCCCGTGAGATCGGTCAGGCCGGAGAAGAGCCAGCCGGCGCCACCTGAGACCACCGCCCGCGCGCCGCCGGGTCGTTCGCGCGCCACGATGACTGCCACGGGCGAATCAAAGCGCTTCGCCACTGGCACGGCTGTGGTGCGACGAGCGGCACCGCGCCAATCATCTTCGAGCCAGCGATTGCCGGCCGGTGCAATCTCGAGGAGTCCGATCGCCTCGACACCTTCCATGCCGGAAACGGGAACCGGCTCGCTGATGATGGTCCTCATGCCCGCTGCACCACGCGCCGCAGGATGGCTCGATGCCCCATCGATCTCGTGAAAGGCTCGAACCTCGCGCTCACGCTCGGAGAGCGCCGCGAGCTCGAGCACGGTCCGGCTGCTGTCCGCTCGCACGCCGAGACGCTGCGCGAGCTCCGCCCATGGATCGGGGCGTCCGATCAGCGGAAGCACACTCGGCGTGACGGCGAGAAGGATCGGCTCCCCCGACTCGATAAGCCGCAGGGTCGCCTCCAAGAGGCGCTGCTCCCGCGCATCGGCCTCGATCGACTGCCGTCGCAGAGGCGGAATGATCACCCACGCCTGTCGTCGGCCTTCGCGCGCGAGCGGCCGAGGCTCCGCACCGGGCTGCCACTCCGAGACCGCGCAACGGACCGAGCGCAGGGCGTCGGCGAGCGCCGTCAGGTCCATCCGATCGGCGGAAGGTCGAAGGAGCGATCGTCCCTCTGCATGCACGAAGATCACCTCCGGCGCCCGGCCACGCTCAATCGACCGCAGCGCGGCCGCGATGACCTCCTCGCCTCGGAATCGTCGATCGAAGGAGGCCCCCCCGCTTCCGAGTGGCGGCAACACCTGCCAGCCGGGAATGGCCGCCACACCGCCCGGCCCGCTCACCACCACGGCGTCACCCGAGCGCAGCGCGGCGGCAACCTCGCTCAAGGCCACGCCGGGAAGCCGGGCGAGCCGATCCTGCGCCGAGGCGAGGCGCTGCGCCATGTCCAGAGCGCGCGACGGCGCATCTCGGAGATAGTCCATGACCGGAGGCGGCAAGTTGGCGCCGCGGCGCAACTCACGAAGCGCCGCCTCGGCGTCGTTGCATTGGGTGATCCACGCTCGCAGCGCCGCATCGAGACGGCTCGCCGCCCGCATCGGATCGGCGAGCGGCGCCTGCTCACTGCTGCGGGCATCGGCCCGGACTGCATCAAGAAACGCGCGGTGATCGGTCGCCACTCGAATGCAGATCGCGCGCCACTGCTCCAGCACTCCGCGTTGTTCGTCAGTCAGCGTCGTCCGGCCCGCCGCACCACCGGCCGCCGCGACTTCCGCCGCCGACGGCACCTGCGCGAGGAGCGCTGTCAGCGCATTGGCCTCCGCACCGGCCCACGAAGCAAGGCGCTCATAGGCGGCAATCCCTCCATCGACTGCGGCGTGCGCCTCGGACAGTGGCGACTGGTGCAGTCGCTCGAGGCGCTCAAGCGCCTGCTCGAAGCCCATCGACTGCGATGGATCGGCGGGGTCGATTCGAGCAGAGGCGAGTCGACCGCTTCGTGTTGCCAGACCGTCAAAGCGAGCGAGCACTTCATCCAGTTGCCTGAGCGCCGCTGCATCGACGGTGTCACGACCGGCAATTGCCTCGATACGCCAATCACCATCGAGCGAGGCGACCAGCGCCCGAGTTCGATCGCTCAGCGTCCATGCGCGCGTGCGCGTGAGGTCAACGCTCTGCCGAAGCATCGGCTCGCTCGCGAGGCCGATGATCGCGATCACCAGCACCAGCGCCCCGGAGAGCATCGCGGCTCGTGCCGCCACGCGGCGGCGCGCCTGGCCTCCGCGCATCGACTCGCCCACACCATCGATCGACGCCACGAGGAACCATGCGATGACCGCGACGAAGAAGAGCACATTCGCCGGATCAAGAATGCCCAGCAGGAAGTCATCGACCCGCCGCAGCGGATCGACGGCGAAAGCGATCGAAAGCGCCTCGGGCGGCACCATCGTCGGGAGCGCTCGCCCCAGAAGGAGCCACGCCGACCAGCCGCCGATCGTCAGCAGATAGGCCGTCAACCCACTCGGCACGAGCAACGCGAAGAGGCACGCGCTCGCCAGCACCGCACCACCCGCGAGCAGGATCCCAAGGAGCCCGCAGGCGAACTCCCCGAGGTCCGGCCGAGCCACGAGCGACAGCAAACCAACCTGCGCCACCAGCGGCAGCGCAAAGAGCAGCAGGAAGGCCATCAACGCGACGAATTTCCCGAGGATGATCGCCGTCGCCGATGCTGGCGACGAGAGCAGGGTGTCCCATGTGCCCGAGCGCCGCTCCTCTGAAATGCTCCGCAGCGCGAAGACCGGCGCGGTGACAAAGAGACACCACGCGGCCACTTGGAGCGGAACTCGCATCGAGACGGGTGTGCCCGGGACCAGCGCACCGAGTGCGAAGACGATCCCGGGCGGCACAGCGAAGGCGGCGAGCGCCACCCATCCGATCGGCGCCTGCACGAGCATCAGCCACTCGCGCAGCAGGATGGCCCGTAAGGCGCCCGACGATGCGGAGGAGCTCGTCATTGCAGTCGCCCGCCGAGAAGACCGCGATAGAGATCTTCGAGCGTGTCCGCGCCGCCGCGCCGGAAGTGATCGACCTCGCCATCGGCGAGGAGGGTGCCTCGATCAATCACCACCACGCGCTCGCAGAGTGACTCGACCTCCGAGAGGACATGGGTTGAGAGCAGCACCGTCGTCTCCCCCTTCAGCGAGCGGAGCAGTGAACGAAAGTCGTCGATCTGACCGGGGTCGAGCCCCGAGGTCGGCTCATCGAGCACCAGGACGCGCGGGCGATGCACGATCGCCGCAGCCAGGCCCGCTCGCTGCCTGAACCCCTTGCTGAGCTGTCCGCAGAGGCGCCGACGCATCGGCGCCACGCCGGAAGCCCGAATCGCGAAGTCGACCGCGTCGCGCCGCTCGCCTCCGCTCAACCCATACATGCGGGCGCGCAGGCTGAGCATCTCCTCGACTCGGAGTTCACCGGGCAGTGGCGCGTGCTCGGGAAGCCACCCGAGCGTTGAGAGGGCCCCCGCCCGATCGCTTCCCAAGTCACGGCCGCAGAGCGTGATCCGCCCCTCGTCGGGGGCGATCGCCCCGGCGATCATGCGAATGGTGGTGCTCTTGCCGGCTCCGTTGGGACCGAGAAAGCCGCACAGCACCCCCGCCGGCACGCGGAACGAAAGCTCTCGCACTGCGGCGACCGTTCCGAATCGTCTGCTCACGCCTTCTAGATCGATCATGCGGGGCCGCGTCCAGGTGCGTTCCGTGTTCCGGGAACTCTCGCACCGGACGGCGTTCACGCATCGTCTGGAGCGAGAGTTTCGAAGTCTACTCGCGCGGGAAGGGCCGTCGTGCCGATCTATACTCGGCGGTTCTCCCCTGCCCGCCCGGTTGCGACCGGACCCCTCTGGCAGTTGACCCATGACTTCATCCGACGCCCCACCTGAAGCTGCCACGACCGGCGATGTCCCGCAACTCATCGAGGCCATCGCGGATGGTGTCGGTGTCGTCGAGGCCTCGGGCGAAATCCTCTGGATGAACAACCGGCTCGCCGCGCAGCCACCGGAAGTGATGGCGCGCTTCAGCGACGCCTGCCGCGACCAGATGCGCGACGGCATGGCCGTGCCGCGTCGCGCTCATACGCGGCGATTCAGCGTCGCCAGCCGGCGCTTCGAAGTCATCATCTCCCCCTTCGTTGGCGGACCCGGCGCCACCCTCCGCGCCGTCGGCGTACTGTGCGAAACCACGGCGCGGGAGCGCCTCGCCGATCGCGTCCGCGCCATTGACACCGCCGGAGCTTCGCTGCTCGCGCTCGATGCGCGAATTCTGAATCCCCTCAATGTCGCCGAGCGGCTCAAGCTTCTGGAAGGTCGTATTACGCAGGCGCTGAAGTCGATTTTCGGCAGCGATCACTTCGAGCTGCGACTGCTCAATCGCGAGTCGGGGCAGCTTGAGCTCGTGATCGGACATGGCATCGAGCCGCTGCGGATCGGAACGAATCTCTTTGCGCGACCCGAGGGCAATGGCCTCACGGGCGTCGTGGCGTCGTCCGGTGAGAGCATTCTCACCCCCGACATCTCGAATGAACCCCGCTACATGACGGGGCTCACCAACGCGAAGAGCAGCCTGGTGGTCGCGCTCAAGCTCGATGAGCGCGTGGTGGGCACGCTCAACCTCGAATCCACGAGCGCGTCGAAGTTCGATGATGAAGATCGCCTGCTGCTCGAGCTTTATGGGCGCTACACCGCCATGGCGCTCACGATCCTCGACATGCTGATCGTCGAGCGCTACACGACGAATCAGCGCGTCTCCGGCTCTCTCCGCGAGGAGATGGCCGTTCCCGTCCACGCCGTTCGGAATGGCCTCTCGCGCCTGCGACTGCGACTTGGCGACGACGCCGATGCCGCGTCGATTCTCACCGAGATCGAGCGATCGCTCGAATCGGTCGAAGAGCGAGTCCGCAACTGCACCTCCGGTCCTCGCAGCGTGCTGGGGCTCGATCGCCTCGACCGCGAGCGCGGCAAGGACACGGTCATCTCCGGGCGACGCGTGCTTGTGGCCGACGATGAGGCCCCCATTCGAGAGACGATCCAGAGCGTGCTCGGCGATGCCGGCGCGCTCGTCGAAGGCTTCGGTTCCGGTGTCGCGGCGATCGAGGCCATCCAGAAGGCGGCCGCGGCCAGCCGGCCATTCGAACTGGTCCTGAGCGATGTGCGGATTCCCGATCGCAATGGCTACGAGATCTTCCGTGCCGCCAAGGATGCCTCTCCCGCCACGGCCGTCATCCTGATGACCGGCTTCGGTTACGACCCGAATCACTCGATCGTGCGGTCGAGTCAGGAGGGTCTGAGTTGCTTCCTCTTCAAGCCATTCCAGGCAACGCAGCTCGTGGAAGAAGTGCGGAAGGCGCTGAGCCCTGAGACCGACGCTGGCCTACCCGCGGGCTGATCCGCCGCGATTGCTCGCCCGCAGAACACTCTCGCGGTCAGGAGACGGCGGCTCGCGCCCGCAGCACTCGATTGAATCCCTCGTGATCAGGAAGGACTTCCGCCTGAGTGAGGCCCTGTGTCTCTGCGGCGATATCGAGCGCGGCGTCGCGCTGCGCGTGACCGATCTCGACGAGCAGCAGCCCGCCAGGCTCAAGGTATGCAGGCGCCTCGGTCACGACGCGCCGCACCAGGTCGAGGCCATCGGCTCCACCTCGAAGCGCGAGCGGCGGCTCGTGCAATCGCACATTCGGCTCAAGGTCATCCCACTCCGAATCGGCGACATAGGGAGGGTTCGAGGCGATCAGGTGGAACTTGGAGTGATTCGGTGAAAGGGCCGCATAGAGATCGCCTTGGAGCAGCGTGAGGCGCTCCTCCACGCC
Organism: Phycisphaeraceae bacterium; assembly: GCA_019636735.1. Taxonomy (NCBI): domain Bacteria; kingdom Pseudomonadati; phylum Planctomycetota; class Phycisphaerae; order Phycisphaerales; family Phycisphaeraceae; species Phycisphaeraceae bacterium. The sequence goes on along the minus strand of JAHBWY010000002.1, from coordinate 376,723 downwards.
ATGCCGGCGCGCGTTCTCTCGCGCGAGGTCGAGCGCGTCCGGGGCGAAGTCGCTCGCGGTGATGGCCACGCTGAACCCCTTGGTGCGAAGCAGCGAGATGGCGATGCACCCGGTTCCGGTACAGAGGTCGAGCACACGAGAAGGCTCTGACGCGCCATCCGATGCGCCATGCACGGCGCGCAGATGCGTGATGGCTTCCTCCACAAGCCGCTCGGTGGCCGGCCTCGGAATGAGGGTCGCCGGCGAAACTCGGAAGGGCCGTCCGAAGAACCAGGCCTCGCCCACCACGAACTGGACGGGCTCATGCGCCACGACGCGGCGCACAAAGTCGCGCAGGAGCGCCCGCTCCTCGGCGCTCGCGGGCCGTTGCGGATCCATGTAGAGCCGCATGCGATCGCAACCGAGCGCCCGAGCAAGCAGCATCTCGGCACAGACCCGCGGGGCGTCAATGCGCTGACGCTCGAAGTGCTCGTGCATCCATCGAAGCAGGCGCGTCGTGGTCCAGGGCTCCTCCGTGTTCCTCACTGGCGCGGGTGCATCCATGCGATCTCCTGCCTGCGAGCGTAGTCGGGGAAACGGGTACACTGTTCGCCCCTTCCCTTCCCGCTCCCCGCTCCGCCGCTCCCAGTGCCATGCGTGCCATCGACCAGGACTTCCTCAAGGACCTCGCCGAACGAGCCAAGGCCTCCAAGGCCTTTGGCGCGATCGAACTCCAGGGCCCCCGACTTCGCTGCGCCGCCGCCGACGCAGCCGCTGAGGCGTGGTACTGCGTGGAGTTCCGCGACGATGCATGGCACCTGACGCTGGTCACTCCCGATCGATGGCTTTCCGAGTCGATCGAGTCTGACCTGATGCACACGGGCGATGCGATGGAGGAGCTCTTTGAAGAGGAACTGGTCGAGTTCGGTGTCGAGACCGTTCCTCCGCCGGTTCGTCACTATCGATCGGACGATCGCCTCTACACCTTCGATGTACGGCTGCCTGACGGCCACGATTCCGAACTCATCTCGCGCTACCTGCTGGCGTTTGAGGCGACCTTCCGGAATCTTGGCGATATGTCAGGCGCGGACGAAGAGGAGTGAACGTGGCATCCCTGCGGGTGCTCATGCTCGGATGGGAGTTCCCGCCATTCATCACGGGTGGCCTGGGAACGGCGTGCTATGGGTTGACCCGCGCGATGTCGCGCATGGGGATGGAGGTCACCTTCGTCCTGCCCAAGCAGATCGATCCGAGCTACGCCTCGCATGTTCGGCTCATCTCGCCGGGCGAGCCTCGCCCCGAGGACGCCGCGGGATTCCCGACGGCCGCGCCCTTTTGCGTGGAGCCGCAACCCGGCGCACCGGAGCCGCCGGGAGGTCTCCATGGCATTGATCGCTCCGCGTCGAGCGGAGTGACGGCCGAGGGCCGGCTCTCCATCCTCGGTCCGCTGGCGACACCTGAGCCGCGCCGCTCGGAGTCTTCGGTCTACGGGCCGGGTGGACTCTCGTCGCGTCTGGGTTCGCTCATCGCCGCGTCAAGACACCGGCGCCTGCTCCAGCACTCGCTTCGGGCCATGGACGCCGAGACGCTCGAACGCGAACTGGCGCTTTACGAGGCCGTCCCCGAAGCCTCGGCGGCACCAGCCTTCGACTCCGAGGCGGACATCACCCCGCCTCCCACGCGCTCCGACTACGAGGGCGACCTCATCGGTCAGGCGGAGCGCTACGCGCGCTTCTGCGCCAAGGTCTCGAAGACCCTCGACTTCGATGTGATCCACGCCCACGATTGGCTCACCTATCCCGCGGGACTCGCGGTCGCGCGACTGACGGGCAAACCGCTCGTCTGTCATATTCACAGCACCGAGTTCGACCGCTCCGGCGAGCATGTCAATCAGCCCGTCTACAACATCGAACGGCGGGGCATGCACGGCGCGGTGCGCGTCATCGCGGTGAGCATGCTCACCAAGAACCTCTGCGTGAACCGCTACGGCGTCTCACCGGACAAGATCGATGTCGTCTACAACGGCGTCGACCTCGATCCCCGCGCGGTCGGCATCGCAGGCATCGAGAAGGGCGATCGAATCGTCCTCTACTTCGGCCGCATCACCATGCAGAAGGGCCCGGAGTACTTCATTCAGGCGGCCAAGAAGGTGCTCGATGTCATGGACGATGTGAAGTTCGTCGTCGCCGGATCGGGCGATCAGGCGCAGCGCATGATCGAGATGGCCGCCGCGCTCGGCATCGGCTCCAAGGTGCTCTTCACGGGATTCCTGCGCGGCAAGGACATTCAGCGCGTCTTCAGCATGGCCGACCTCTATGTCATGCCGAGCGTGAGTGAACCCTTCGGCATCGCCCCCCTCGAGGCGATGAGCCATCGCGTGCCCGTGCTGATCAGCCGCACGAGCGGCGTGAGCGAGATCCTCGTGAATGCCCTCAAGTGCAATTTCTGGGATGTCAGCGACATGGCGAACAAGATCGTCGCCGTGCTGCGCTATCCGCCCCTTCAGAACACGCTCCGAGACCATGGCTACTTCGAGGTGCGCGGCATCAACTGGGATGGCGCAGCCCGGCGCTGCGAGACGATCTATCGCCGAGCCCTCGGTGCGATGAATCACGCGGCGCATTGAGCCCTCTGGCCTCGAACATGATGCCAGATCCGGAATTCAAGTCGCGGTTCGATCCACTCGCCCCCCTCGGGCGAACCTAGACTTCCGCCCTGCTCCAACCCCAATTTTTGAACGAGGAGACCACGATGACCGAGCGATCGAACCCCTCCCCGCGCCCGAACGGCGCTGTCGAGCCGAAGTGCCCCGTCCTCACGACTGCCAATGGCGCGCCCATCGGCGTGCAGCAGGCGCTGACCGCCGGCCCGCGCGGACCGCTGCTCATGCAGGATGTGGCGCTGCTCGAGCAGATGCAGCACTTCAATCGCGAGCGGATTCCCGAGCGCGTCGTCCACGCCAAGGGGTCTGGCGCCTACGGCACCTTCACCGTCACGAAGGACATCTCGAAATACACCCGGGCGTCGATCTTCAGCCGAGTCGGCAAGACGACGGAGCTCTTTCTCCGCTTCTCGACGGTGGCGGGCGAGCGCGGAGCCGCCGACGCCGAGCGCGATGTCCGCGGCTTTGCCGTGAAGTTCTACACCGACGAGGGCAACTGGGATCTCGTCGGCAACAACACGCCCGTCTTCTTTGTGCGTGACCCCTACAAGTTCCAGAACTTCATTCACACGCAGAAGCGTCACCCGCAGACGAATCTGCGCGACATGGATATGCAGTGGGACTTCTGGTCGCTCTGTCCCGAGGCGCTCCACCAGGTGACAATTCTCTTCAGTGATCGCGGCATTCCCGCGACCTACCGCCATCTTCACGGCTTCGGCAGCCACACCTATTCGCTCATCAATGCTGCGGGCGAGCGCGTCTGGTGCAAGTTCCACTTCAAGTCGAAGCAGGGCATTCGGAATCTCACCGATCAGGAGTCCGCGGAGCTCATCGGCCGCGACCGCGAGAGCCATCAGCGCGATCTCTTCGAGGCGATCGAGGGCGGCGACTTCCCGAAGTGGCGCGTCTGCATTCAGGTGATGACGCAGGCGCAGGCGGATGGATTCCACTGGAATCCCTTCGACCTGACCAAGGTCTGGCCGCAGAAGGAGTTCCCGCTGATTGAGGTCGGCGAGATGGAACTCAACCGAAACCCGAAGAACTACTTCGCCGAGGTGGAGCAGGCGGCGTTCAAGCCATCGGCGCTCGTGCCCGGCATCGGGCCGAGCCCCGACAAGATGCTCCAGGCGCGGCTCATGTCCTACGCCGACACGCATCTCCATCGGCTTGGCGTCAACCATCATCAGATTCCGGTGAATGCGCCGCGCTGCCCGGTGATGAACTACATTCGCGATGGCGCACAGGCCAATGCCGCGAACTACGGCTCGGCGCCGAACTACTGGCCCAACAGCCACGCTTCGGCGCCGAAGCCCGAGCCGACCTTTGCCGACCCCGCGTGGAAACTCGGTGAGACGATCGTCGATCGCTTCGACAGCACGTTCGATCACGACGACTACACCCAGCCGGGCAATCTCTACCGGATGTTCGATTCGGCTCATCGCGATCGCCTTGCCGCTCGCATCGCCGGCGCGCTCGGGCAGGCCCGCATGGAGGTGCAGTTGCGTCAGCTCTGCCACTTCTTCCGTGCGGACGAGGATTACGGCAAGCGAGTCGCGGCCGCCCTTGGTGTCGACCTGTCGGCCCTCGGCTCGGTGCCGGAGGCGGCGCACGCCTGACCGCCTGCGGCGGAATCGGGGCCATCGTCGCCGTCGGTCGGGAGATCGGCGGCGACGATGACTGACGCCGAGGAGTGACGGGGGCCCCCTTCTATACTTCCGCCTCCCATGGGTCTCTTCTCCAAGCGCAAGTCGCGCGCCACCGTCGCTCCCGCGCCACCCTCATCCGGATCCGCCTCGTCAGGATCCTCCTCGTTCGGCGCCGACTCATCCGACGGGCGTGGCGGGCGGGCCCTTGATGATCAGGACGGCCCATCGGGATCTTCGTCATCGCCCGTCTCGCGCCGGGGTCCGGCGCGCCTGGTCGAGAGTGAAGAGTCCGCCTTCACCAGCGAACTGCTCAAGGTCGGGCGAGAGATGCTCGACAGGGCTCGCGCGAATCGAAGCGGCTTCCTCAGCGCTGCGTTCTGGTCGGACAAGCTGATGGACTGGTCCATGAAGGATCAGGCCTTCAAGGTGCAACTCTTCCGCTTCGTTGATGCGTTCCCGATGCTGCGGACGCCGGAGCAGATTCACGATCACCTGGTCGACTCGATGAGTCAGCCGGGAGTGAATCCGCCGCCGGGCTTCGACCTCGGACTCAAGGCGGGCGGGCTTCTCAAGGGCATCGCGGCGCGAACAATCTCCTCCCAGATCACGGGCATGGCCGGGAAGTTCATCGCCGGCACCGACGCGGCGAGCGCGCTGCCGAAACTGAAGGCGATCCGCAAGGACGGCCTCGCCTTCAGCGTCGATCTGCTCGGAGAGGCGTGCGTCAGCGACGAGGAGGCCCGTGCGTATCAGGCGAAGTACCTCGATCTGATCGAGCATCTGCCGAAGGAAGTCGCCCGATGGCCCGCGAACGAGCGCCTCGATCGCGATCACCTCGGTGAGATTCCCCGCACCAATGTGAGCATCAAGATCAGCTCGCTCCACGCCCGGACCGACCCGATCGACACGGAGGGTTCGATCCGCGGGCTCATGGAGGGCCTCGCCCCGATTCTGAAGGCGGCTCGCACGCATGGCGTCTTCGTCAACTTCGACATGGAGCAGGCGTCACTCAAGGACCTGACGCTCGAGCTCTTCATGCGCTGCTGCGAAGCGGTGGACTTCCAAGCCGGTCTCGCGATGCAGGCCTATCTCCGCAGCGGCGACGACGACGCCGAAAGGATCATCGAGTGGTCGAAGCGCTCCGGTCGCCAGGTGACCGTGCGCCTGGTGAAAGGCGCTTACTGGGACTACGAGACGATCCATGCGGAACAGCAGGGTTGGCCCATTCCGGTCTGGAGCCGCAAGCATGAGACCGACGCCTGCTTCGAGCGCATGGCGGAGGCCATTCTCGCGCAGACTCCGCGCAGTGCGGGCGCCGGCGGCGTGAAGCTGGCGCTCGGCTCCCACAATGCGCGGAGCATCGCCGCCGCGCTCGCGTTGCTCCAGCGCTTCGATCTGCCGCGATCGGCGCTCGAACTCCAGATGCTCCACGGCATGGCCGACCAACTCAAGGCGGCGGCGGTCGAGCTCGACCTTCGTGTCCGCGAGTATGTGCCCGTCGGCGAGATGATTCCGGGCATGGCCTATCTCGTGCGACGGCTCCTTGAGAACACGAGCAACGAGAGCTGGCTCCGCGCGGGCTTCATGGACAACGCCTCTCCGGAGGAGCTGCTTCGCTCGCCGCATCGGCAGCGCGCTGCACCGGCGCATCCCCGCGCCACGCCGAAGGAGCACCATGCGCTCTCCCCCGCCGAACCGGGCATTGGCGACGAGCGGCCGTTCTTCACCGAGGCGGTCCGCGACTTCTCGAAGCGCGATCAGCGCGACGCATTCGCCGCCGCGATTGCCCGGACCAAGGTGCCGAAGGTGGCCAATGACACCACCGTGGAGCAGGCGAAGGCGGCGATGGCCACACTGCACGGGGCCTTTCCGAAGTGGCGCGACACGCCGTACAGGGAGCGAGCCGCGATCCTGACGCGCACCGCCGCAGCGATGCGGGCGCGGCGTGATGAACTCGCCGGCGTCATGATCCGTGAGGCGGGCAAGACCTGGCGCGAGGCCGACGCCGATGTCTGCGAGGCGATTGACTTCTGCGAGTACTACGCGCGGCTCGGGGCGAAGCTCTTCCGTCGGGAGCGTCTCGGACGATTCGTGGGTGAGCTTGATGAAGTGATTCACGAACCGCGCGGCGTCTGCACGGTCATCAGTCCGTGGAACTTCCCGCTGGCGATTTGCACCGGCATGACCGTGGCAGCCCTCGTCTGCGGCAACACGGTGGCGGTGAAGCCCGCCGAGCAGACACCCGGCATTGCTCGCCTGATGTGCGAGTTGCTCTGGGCCGCCGGCGCGCCGCGCGAGGTGCTCGCATTCCTGCCCGGTGCGGGCGAGACCGTCGGCGCCGCGCTCGTGCGGGACCCGCGAACGGCGATCATCGCCTTCACGGGCTCGAAGGCGGTCGGCCTCGACATCCTGCGGGTCGCGGGCGATACCTCGCCGGAGCAGCATCATGTGAAGCGCGTCGTCTGCGAAATGGGTGGCAAAAACGCCATCATCGTCGACGCGAGCGCCGATCTCGACGAGGCTGTCCTCGGCGTGCGTCAGAGCGCCTTCGGCTTCTCCGGACAGAAGTGTTCCGCATGCAGCCGTGTGATCGTCGTTGACTCGGCGCATGATCACTTCCTGCATCGACTCATCGAGTCGACCAAGTGCCTCTCGGTCGGCGACCCGATGCTGCCGGGCACCGATGTGGGCCCGGTCATCGACGCGGAGGCTGCGGAGCGCATTCGGCGCTTCATCGAACTCGGCGCCCGCGAGGGCAAGCTCGAAGTTGAACTCCCCGTGCCTGCTGGAGTCGCCGAGTCGGTCGGCAAGCCATTCGTGGGGCCCACGATCATCAGCGGCATTCGCCCCGAGCATCGCCTCGCCCATGAGGAGATCTTCGGCCCGGTGCTCGCGGTCATGCGCGTGCGTGATTTCGACGAGGCGTTGCAGGTGGCGCAAGGCACCATCTATCGACTCACCGGCGGCGTCTACACGCGCAAGCCGTCGCATCTCGAACGAGCCAAGCGCGAGTTCCGGGTCGGCAACCTCTACCTGAATCGGGGAATCACGGGCGCTCTCGTCGGTCGCCATCCCTTCGGTGGTGGCGGCATGAGCGGCGTGGGCACCAAGGCTGGCGGTGCCGACTACCTGCTTCACTTCGTCGAGCCCCGCGCGATGTGCGAGAACACGATGCGCCGCGGTTTCGCCCCCGGCCTCGAGTAGCGTCGGGATCGGCGATCACCGGGGCCGGCGGCAGCTTCCGCTTGCCTCAGGCGCTCGCGCCCGGTCGCCGACATCGGCGCTTCGATTGCGGCCTGACAGGCGCCGCCGGTCGCCTCAGGCGCTCGCGCCGACCGACGCGGGGGCTCCGAGTCGATCGAGCAGCCGATATTGGATCGCCTCCGCGACATGCTCGATCTGCACTTCATCGCTCTCCGCGAGGTCGGCGATGCTTCGGGCAACCCGGCGAATGCGGTCATGCGCCCGCGCGCTCAGGCCGAGTTGGTCGATCGCATCGCCGAGAAGCCTCTGCGCCGCCTCGGGTAGCGCGGCATGGCGGTCAAGCGCAGGTCCCCTCAGCCGGGCGTTGAGGAGCCCCGGCCCCTGCCGGCTCGCCTGCCGTGCCCGCGCCTCGGCCACCGCCGCGCGCAGCGCAGCGGAGTTCCTGCCCGGCCGCGATCGCGCCAACTCACGAAAGGGCACCGGAAGCACCTCGACATGAACATCGATTCGGTCAATCAGGGGCCCCGAGAGCTTCTCCATGTACTTCGCCTGCTCCATCGCGCCCTTCTCGCCGCGGGCGCGGTGACCGCGCGCCGTGGGGTTCATCGCGGCAATCAGCATCACCTCGGCGGGAAAGCGAATCGCGCCGTGGGCGCGGGCGATGGTGATGTGTCCATCTTCGAGTGGCTCGCGAAGGCTCTCAAGCACCGCCCGACCGAACTCGGGAACTTCATCAAGAAAGAGAACGCCCCGGTGCGCGAGACTCACCTCGCCCGGCCGCGGAATCGCTCCACCGCCGACCACGGCGACGGCGCTCGCCCCATGGTGCGGTGCCCGCACGGGTCGACGCACCACCATCGCGCCCGCCACAGCACCGGCGCGAACGCAGGAGTAGAGCCGCGTCACCTCGACCACCTCGTCCCGCGTGAGAGGCGGCAGAATTCCGGGAAGGGCGCGGGCCATCATCGTCTTCCCAGCACCGGCGGGACCGATCATGAGCGCGTTGTGACCACCTGCGGCCGCGACCAGCAGCGCCCGCTTGGCCGTCTCCTGCCCTCGCACCTCGGCGAAGTCGACATCCGCTTCCGCCGAGCGCACGGCAGCATCGACATCGACCGGCGGAAGCGGCTCGAGTGGGCTCTCTCCGCGGAGAAAGTCGATCACTTCGCGCAGCGAGTCGCATCCATACGCGTGGACCCCCTCGACGAGCACGGCCTCGCGCGCATTCACCATGGGCAGGCAGAGTGAGAGGCCTCGCTGCCGGGCATGAAGGGCGAGGCTGACTGCACCCTTGATTGGCCTCAGTCGGCCATCGAGGGCGAGTTCGCCTGCGAAGATGAAGCGATCGAGATCGGGCCGCGCCGCGGGCGCCTTCGTCCCGCGCACACCTGGAGGATCGAGGGCGCCCCCGCCGTGCAGCACGCCGACGGCCATCGGCAGGTCGTAGACAGGGCCCTCCTTCCTGAGATCGGCCGGCGCGAGATTGATCGTCAACCGACAGCGGGGCCACTCGAATCCCGTGTTCTCAAGGGCCGTCCGCACCCGATCGGCCGACTCGCGCACCGCCGTATCGGGCAATCCCACGATGGTGGTGCGCGGCAGGCCGCTTCCCGCGAAATCGACCTCGATCTCGCAGGGCTGGGCATCGACCCCCTGAAGGACGAAACTCTGGATCCGACTGATCACGCAGGCCCAATGTGCCATCGACAGGAGCGAACCATCGAAGATCCGCCCTTCTTTCCGACGAAGCGCCTCTTCTGACGACCGCCGAAAATCCCCTCTCCATAACGAATCGTCTCTCCCGACAGACACTTCGCGCTCCCGCGATTGCTCAGCCCGGAGCGTCACTCAACAACGGCACTCACCCGCGCGGCAGCGTCTCTCCCGACAGACACTTCGCGCTCCCGCGATCGCGCAGCCCGGGGCGTCACTCAACAACGGCACTCACCCGCGCGGCAGCGTCTCTCCCGACAGACACTTCGCGCTCCCGCGATCGCGCAGCCCGGAGCGTCACTCAACAGCGGCACTCACCCGCGCGGCAGCGCCAGCTCGAATCGAGCGCCGCCGATCGCACTTTCGCCGCAGTGCAGCGAACCGCCGAGGCTGTTCGCGAGTTCAAGCGAAATCGAAAGCCCGAGTCCCAGACCTCGCACCGAATCGCCGGGCCCCAGAGAGCCTCGGTCGAACGCACGGAAGACGCGCTCGCGCAGTTCCGGTGGCACCCCGGGACCATCATCATCGACGGAAAGCACCACGCTGCCGTTGCGGGCGACAGCGCTCACCTCGACCCTCGCATGCTCGCCCGCGTACTTGCAGGCGTTGTCGACGAGGTTGAAGAGAATCTGCCGCACGCGCGACGGATCGGCGAGCGCCTGGACATCACAGGTGCTGCGAGTCACGAGTTCGGCTCCCGCCTCCTCGCAGCGGCGTCGCAGCACCGACTCGGCGTCATCGAGCAGCGCCTTCGCCGGTACTGGGCGCGCCTCGGCGGCTCCTCTCCCCTCTTCGAGACGCGACCATGCCAGAACATTCTCGACCAGCAGGCCGAGGCGCGTCGACTCATCACGCAGCGTCCGCAGATACTCGCGCGACCGGACCGGATCATCGACCATCCCGTCGGCAAGCATCTCCGCGTAGAGACGGAAGGTAGTCAGGGGCGTCCGCAATTCATGGGTCACACTGGATGCGAAGCGACTGGTCTGAAGCGCCGAACGAATGGTCGCTCGCATGGCGAGTCCCGTGGCGCCGATCGCACTGATCGCGAGAGCCCAGACGACGGCCAGTCCCATCGCGACTCCCTGCCCCACCACGGGCACCGGCGCAGGGCTCGGTGGAGGGACGAATCGAACGGGAAGGCTCGCGAGAATCCCTCCGCCCGGAGCATCGCCGATCGCCACGGGCTCGAGCATCGCGCCCGGCGCCGGATAGAGGTCACGCACGCGCTCAAGAAGCTCCCTCCGCAGCACGGGCCAATCGACCACCGCGCCCTGAAGCCAGATCCGATCGCCAAGGGCGACCCGTCGGGCGAGCAGCAACTGCCCCGGCGGCGAGCCGAGCCAGAGCGGCACCATGGGTCCGATGTCCGCCATGCCTCCGGTCACCTCGAGCAGCTCCGGGTGCGAGTCGAAGAGCTGCGCCGTGAGCGCGTTGCCCGGCATGCCGTGGGTGCGTCGATAGGCCGACTCCGCCATCGATGCCGCGTCGCGCCTCGCCCGGAAGTCACGCACGGCATCGGCCGTCAGGCTCTGCGCCCGCTCGCCCCAGGGCCACACCGGATGCCCGCCGGAAGCACGCGGATCGCCCCCATCCAGCTCGAACGCCGACATCAATCGTGTCTCGGTGTCTTCGAGCTGAAGAAGGAGAAGCGTGCCATCATGCTGCATGGCGAAGGCGCGCAAGCGATCGGCCATCGATGGATCGGGCGGAAGCGGGACGCAGCCGATCAGCCCCTGCGCCACGATCTCAGGCGACGGGAGCTGCGGCGAAGTGAAGCCATCGCGATGGGTGAATTGCACATGCAGCGGCAGGAGCTCGCTGCGAAAGAGGAGCAGCGGACTCGGCACCACCACTTCACCGGCGGCCAGCGGCTCGCCAAGTCGATTGAGCGCGAGCGTCTCCGGGTAGTAGGACTGGTACTCGAACCAGGTGCGTGCGCTCTCGCGCGCAAGAATCGGCGCGATCCATGAATCCATGCGCCATAGCGCCAGTCGGAGCGTCTCCTGCTGCGCGACTTCGGCGCGGGCCATCGCCTCCTCGCGTTCGAGTCGCGCGACCTGCACGGAGATCCACCCGAGGCCCGCCAGAACCGCGCCGCTGCCGATCGCGTAGACGATCCACCAGGCTGTGCGTCGACTGCGTCTCATGGAGAGCGTCCGCTTCCGAGTGATCGTGGCCGAGGGTGATGCGCCGTACGACGGGAGCTCCCGCGGCCCATCCACCGTCCGTGGCTATCGCACGGTGATCTCACTCCCCAGACGATAGCCCTTCCCGCGCGCGGTGGCGATCCACTCGCTGCGAGCGCCCGCCGAGGCGATGCGTTCCCGGAGCCTCGCAATCTGCATGTCGACGGTCCGCGTTTCGAGATTGCGGGGGTCGAGACCCCAGACGACCTGGAGGAGTTCATCCCGTTCCACCACGCGCGTCCGATGGGCGGCCAAGTGGCGCAGAATGCCCACATCCCGCTCGGAAATTGAGCTCTCGCTCGCGGCTCGCTCGGAAGCTGGCGACGACACGGGCGCACCCTGACCATTGGACACTGCCTCCACGACCCGCCGGGCGAGGTCCACTGTCACGGCACCGTCACTGAGTTGCGTGACATCCAAAGGTCGGCCGGGAGAACGCCGCAGCACCGCCTCGACGCGCGCGAGCAGCTCCCGGAGTGAGAACGGCTTCACGATGTAATCGTCCGCCCCGAGTGAGAGTCCGGTGACCCGTTCATTCTCTGCGCCGAGCGCGGTCACCATGATCACAGGAAGCGTCGGGCGCGAAGCGCGGATCGCCTTGAGCGCGTCGAAACCCGATTGCTTGGGAAGCATGCAGTCAAGAATCACGAGGTCCGGCGCCGACTCGAGGGCCTGCGCCACGGCGGCTTCTCCATCCCCCGCTTCAATCGTCTGGTAGCCCTGGAACTCCAGAGCATCCACAAGTCCGCGTCGGATCGCGGCGTCATCTTCGACCACAAGAACTCGAGTCTGGCTCATGACGATTCTCTCTGAAGGTGCATGTGCATCCCCAGCACGCCTTGGCGCCGCGCGGGATGCTCGATCGCGCCCCCTTGGGCGCTCAAGTCGCCAAGGGTACCGGAGCGCGCATGAAAAGGCCCCCGCCGAAAGGTCGACGGGGGCGCGCTTGGAAGCCGGGCGAAGCTGACCTCGGAGGCGGCTCAGGCCGCGAAGCTTGAGCCGCAGCCGCAGGTGGTCGTGGCATTCGGGTTGTTGAAGACGAAACCACGGCCCATGAGCTCGTCCTTGAAGTCGATCGTGGTGCCGTTGAGATAGAGGTAGCTCTTCGGATCGCAGATCACGCGCAGGGTGAAGGACTCGGCCGAATGGGTGGCCGTGGCGGTCGCTCCGCCCTGGCTTGACGCCGCCGCCGAGGCGCTGACCGTGACTCCCGACTCCTTCTTGGCCACCGGAGCGAGGGCGAAGGTGTATTCCCACACCTCATCGTTGTCCTTCTGCACTTCGGTGAGATCGAGCAGATAGCTGAAGCCGGAGCAGCCGCCGCCCTTCACGCCCACGCGAAGGCGGATCTTCTCCGCGTCGAGCCCCTGCTGGCGGACGATCGAGGCGATCTCACGGACGGCGGTTTCGGTCACATTGACGGGCATGAATCGGTCCTTGAAAATTAGCGAGTGCGGACGGGGCGGGTGAAGAACACCCGCGAGTGAACTTGGGCCGACACCGCGGCCCGGGTGAGGCAGTCAGTGCGTGTTCGCGGCCTGCGGCTTCTTCGCCTCGGCGACGCCATTCTTCTTCTTCCAGTCGGCGATGGCAGTTCGGATCGAATCCTCGGCGAGCACCGAGCAGTGGATCTTGACCGGCGGAAGGCTCAGCTCTTCGACAATCTGCGTGTTCTTGATCGCGAGCGCCTCGTCAACCTGCTTGCCCTTGATCCACTCGGTGGCGAGGGAGCTCGACGCAATCGCCGAGCCGCAGCCGAAGCACTTGAACTTGGCGTCCTCGATGACGCCCTTGTCGCTTACCTTGATCTGGAGCTGCATGACATCGCCGCACTCGGGGGCGCCGACGATTCCGACGCCGACATCCTTGCGCGTCGCCACATCCTTGCTGGAGCCGAAACTGCCGACATTCCGCGGGTTGTTGTAGTGGTCGATGACCTTGTCGCTGTAGGCCATGGGTTCAGTCCTTCATGGTGCGGCCACGAGGGCCGGTGGGTGCGAGCGGAGAAACGAAGCTCAGTGGGCCTGCCACTGGATCTTCGAGATATCGATGCCTTCCTTGTGGAGATCGTAGAGCGGGCTCATGGTGCGGAGGTGGTTGACGGCCTTCACGATCCCGGCGATCGCGTAGTCGACCTCCTCCTCGGTGGTCCAACGGCCGAGCGAGAGACGCAGCGAACTATGGGCGAGTTCGTCTCCCACGCCCAGGCTCTTGAGCACATAGCTCGGCTCAAGACTGGCGCTGGTGCAGGCGGAGCCGCTGCTGCATGCGATGTCCTTGATGCCCATGAGCAGGCTCTCACCCTCGACGAAGCCGAAGGAGATGTTGGTGATGTGCGGCAGCCGACGCTCGGCGTGACCATTGACCTGCACCACCTCAAGCTTCGAGGCGAGCTCGCGCTCGAGCTTCTGACGAAGTCCGAGCAGGCGCTGGCCGTCGCGGTCCATCTCGGCGGCGCAGAGCTCGCACGCCTTGCCGAAGCCGACGATGCCCGTCACATTCAGCGTGCCGCTGCGCATGCCGCGCTCGTGGCCGCCACCATCCATGAGCGCCTCGAGGCGCACGCGGGGCTTGCGGCGGCGGACATAAAGAGCGCCGACCCCCTTGGGGCCGTAGATCTTGTGGCCCGACCAGCTCATGAGGTCGATGTTGTCCCGCTCGACATCGGTGGGCATCTTGCCGACCCACTGCGTCGCATCGGTGTGGAAGATGATCTCGCGCTCGTGGCAGAGTGCGCCGATCGCGGGAATCTCGTTGATGGTGCCGATCTCGTTGTTCGCCCACATGAGGGAGACGAGGATCGTGTCGGGGCGCAGCGCGGCCTTCACCATCGCCGCCGAAATGATGCCGTCAGCGCCGGGCTCGAGGAAGGTGACCTCGAAGCCCTCGCGCTGGAGTCGCTTGCACGGATCAAGGACCGCCTTGTGCTCAAGGACCGAGGTGATGATGTGGCCGCGTCCAGTCTGGCCGTCGCCGGCCTTCGCATACATGCGAGCGGCGCCCTTGATCGCCAGGTTGTTGCTCTCGGTCGCGCCGGAGGTCCAGATGATCTCCTTCGAACTCGCGCCGATCAGCGCGGCGGCCTGGTCACGCGCGGCTTCGACGGCGTCTTCCGCCTCCCAGCCGAACTTGTGATTGCGACTGGCGGCGTTGCCGAAGCGCTCGGTGAAGTAGGGAAGCATCGCCTCGACCACGCGCGGATCGCAGCGGGTGGTGGCGGCATGGTCCATGTAGATGGGAAGCTTGGGAGCCATAGGGGTGTCGTGCACTGAAAGGGAAGACTCTGAGAAAGGCCCCGAGGAGGCGCCTTGAACACTCGTACAGACGATTCGACGACCACTGTTCCAAGATTCCTTGGTCGCTGAGAATCGTTCTCAACGGGAGTATATGCATCGCCATGGAAACCGCGTCCTCTCGGCGGACTTCCACGGACCTTGGCTTCCGGATTTGAGCCCTGAACCGCGAATCGCGGCCATCCGTTGGGGCGGTAGTGTGACGGCCCATGGAGATCATCTCGGACCGTCGAGCGCTTCAGCGCTGGCCGAACGGCGCGCTCGTCCCGACGATGGGAGCGCTGCACGATGGTCACGCTTCGCTCATTCGAGAGGCGCGGCGCCGGAGGGTGGGTCCGGTGCTGGTCTCGATCTTCGTGAATCCGACGCAGTTCGCGCCGCACGAGGACTTCGCGCGCTATCCGCGCACGCTCGAGGCCGATTCGGTCGTTGCAAAGGCCGCCGGCGCCGATGTGATCTTCGCACCACCTCCGGAGGAGATCTACCCCGACGGCCCCGACGCCGCCGCACGCGCCGCGGAGCACTTTCCCCTGCCGCAGGCGGCGACGACGCCAGCCCTTGAAGATCGCATTCGACCGGGCCACTTCGGCGGAGTCTGTCTTGTGGTCGCGAGACTCTTCGAACTCGCGGCTCCGAGAGTCGCCATTTTCGGCGAGAAGGATTGGCAGCAGTGGCGGGTCATCGATCAGATGGCGCAGCGGGCGGCCGCCGACGCGCCGATTGAGAGCCCGCTTCGTCACCTCGAACTTTCTGTTGCGCCCACGGTGCGGGAGCATGACGGCCTCGCGATGAGCAGTCGCAACCGCTACCTCTCCGCCGAAGATCGCCGACGCGCGACGGCACCCTGGCGCGCGATCCAACTCGCTCGAGAGTTGAAGCACCTCGCGCTCACCGAGATCGAGGAGGCCATGACCAATCTGCTGGTCGCCGAGGGATTCGAAGTCGACTATGCGGTCATCCGTGAGGAGGACTCCCTGAACGCCCCGGGCGCGTCGACACCCGTCGAACGCCTGCGGGCGCTCGTGGCGGCCCGCGTCGGTGGCGTTCGGCTCATCGATAACGCTCCGCTGCACCCCCGGCACGGCGGCGATTCCATTGATCAGTCCATGGGAACAAGGGCGTAGGATGCCCGTGTTCCAAGGGTCGCTCCGGCCTCTGATGGGCCTGGCGACGCCGCTCACTCAAACTCTGGACGCCCACGCATGAGCCACTCCTTCCCCACGAGATTCTCCGGCCTCACCTCAATGCGTGGAGTCGCGTGCGCCCTTCTCTCCGTGGCGCTTCTGCCATCAGTCGCGCTCGCCCAGGGCGCCCCCGGGGGACGAGGACCGAGGACTCCAGGCTCGCTTCAGCGCGGCCCCGAAGACCCTGTCGCCCAGCCTCGATTCCAGCTTCGACTGGATCAGGCCGACCGCGCAGCGCTTGATCGGAACATCGGCTTCGCAATGCCGCCTGTGCCCGCCGACGGTGTCGAGTGGATCGGAAGTGAGCCGCTCTCGGTCGAAGCACTGCGAGGGCGGGTCGTGGTCATTCAGAGCCTCACGACACGAGGATCATGGCGCGGGTCCGTCGATCAACTGCGGACGCAGCTCAAGGATGTCAGCGAAGTACCAGTCGTCTTCCTTCTTCATGTGCCCGAGGCCGCGGACCAGGGACGACGACAGCTCGAGCCCGCCCTTGATGGGTGGATCGGCCTCATCGACTCGGACGGAAGTTTCTGCGACGAACTCGGAGTCTGGCGGAGACCCGTGAACCTCGTCGTCGACCGCAATGGCGCCGTTCGGTACGCGGGGCTCACTCCGGAAGGCGTTCGCGCCGCAGTCGAGCATCTCAACAAGGAGACGCGCGAATCCGATGCCGCTCCGCCTCCCGCGCGGCCGGCCGGCGACGCCCGCGTCGAGTTCCCCACCTTCCGCGACGCCGTAGGAAGCGCCGCTGACCGCCGGGGCACGCCGATGCCTGAATTCGTGATCGAATCGTGGATCACGGCCCAGCCGACCCCGGGCGATCGCCTGGTTGTCATCGACTTCTGGGCCACATGGTGCGGGCCCTGCATTCAGGCGATTCCCCACATGAACCAGCTCGCCGACCGCTTCGGTGCCGACGCCTGCATCGTCGGAATCTCGAACGAGAGCAAGTCGAAGTTCGAGCAGGGCTTCCGCGATCGCAAGCTGAAGGAGCGAGACTTCAAGTACGCCCTCGCCATCGATCCACAGGCGCGCCTCCAGGGCTTCTTCGAAGTGCGCGGCATCCCCCACTGCGTCGTCGTCTCTTCTGACGGAGTGGTCCGATGGCAGGGAGGCCCCAATCAGCTCACCAATGATGTGATGCAGAAGCTCATTTCCGCCAATCGCGAACTCGTCAAGGCGAAGAAGAGCGGCAGTTCGCCCGATCGAAGCTGGAAGCGATCGGCTCCTCCGCCGCGCCAGGGTGGTGGCGGGCGCGATGTCCGGCAGCGCTATTGAGATCCCCGGGGATGAAGATGAGAACGCGTTCCGGGCGCTCGTGACGGCGCTGATCTGTCCGCGTCACGCGTCGCGTCGAACGACACTCGCTGCGGCATCGGCCAAGAAGTCATGCGCCGGGCCCGGAGGCAGGAGCGACAGCCTCGCCCGAGCGCGGGCGACGAGGTCCATCGCCCGCTCACGAGCCCGATCGAGCGACCCGCTGGCCCGCATCGCCGCGAGCAGGCCTTGGACATCGCGCTGGGTCACGAGGGCGAGCGCCGCATCATGGCGGCGACGATCGGCCGAGGCTGCGCCGAGGTGGAGAATGACCGGCAGCGTGAGTTTTCCCTTGGCAAGGTCGCGGCCGAGACTCTTGCCGACGATGTCCGGATGGCCCTCGAGGTCGAGGAGATCATCCTGAATCTGGAACGCTACGCCAAGGTCGTGGCCGAAGTCGCCCAGCGCCTGACAGAGCGCTTCGTTGGCGCCGGAAAGCCTGGCACCAATGCGGCAGCAGGCGGCGACCAGTGACGCTGTCTTCCGACGCACGATGTCGAAGTAGCGCGACTCATCAAGGGCCAGATCGTCGCGATGCGCGAGCTGCACCAGTTCGCCCTCACACAGCGTGTTCGTGATTTCGCCGAGGGCCAGATTGATCCACGGCTCTCCCGCGCGGGAGCAGAGGTGGAAGGCGTTCGAAATGAGGTAGTCGCCGAGGATCACGGCCGTCTCATTCCCGCGGAGGCTGTTCACGGTGCGGCCCCGGCGACGGATCTCCGCATCATCGAGCACATCGTCGTGCACGAGCGTGGCCATGTGAATCATCTCGACGACGGCGCCGATCATTCGGTGACGCTCGGTGACGGCATCGGGGTCCGTGCCCCCGCGCGCCGCCATGCCGCTCAGGACCATGAGTGAAGGACGCAGCATCTTGCCGCGGTAGCGCTCGACATAGCGACAGAGCTCGTTGACCTCGGGGAGATCACTGACAAGTTGCTCATCGAAGATGCGCTCGACCTGACCAAGCTCTTCGGCAAGGCGAGCCGCCACCCAGGCGTGGGCGGCGGTGGCTTCCTGGCCGAGCAGCGACGGGCGGGTCATGAGCGGAATGATAGGAGGCCCCGCGTCGGCAATGTCGCTCCCCATGCGGCCAATGGTGGCTCCGAGGGTTCGAGGACTGCGTCGGCGTATGACGACCTGCGGCTGCGGCTACCGCTCCGCCACGATGTAGGCGATCCAGCCGGCGCAGGGCTCCCCGCGATCGCTCGGCTTGAAGACACCATTTCCTTCGCCGCTTCGTCGCTCGGTCCCTTCCCAGTAGACGGTGCTGCGGCTGAAGCCTGCTTCGGCGAGGACCTCTCGGATTTCCGCGAGCGTCCAGAGGCGCCAGTCATAGGTGAACGCCCGCTTGATCTCGCTGCCGTCGGGGAATCGGAAGTGGATGTGATTGACCACCTCGTTGGTGATGGGATTGACCATCGCCTGGTCCCACACATAGGTGAAGCCGTCGAGGTTGCGCTCCTCTTCCATGACCGACCAGCTCTCATACCCACCGTACGCATCGAGGATGAGCACGCCGTCGCGCACCAGCGCCTTGTGGGCGTTGGCAAAGTAGCGCCGCAGGGCCGCGCGGCTCTTGAAGACGAAGTAGCTGAAGTTGAGCGCGACGACGACATCGACCGATGGACCGCGAAAGGTGGCGGCGTCAGCCTGCGCCAGTCGGATGCGCCCCAGCTCCTCGGCGGTCCGCTCACCAGCGCGGTGACGCTGCCCCCACGCGAGCACTTCTGGGTCGAGGTCGATCCCGATCGCTCGATGCTGCGGATTCCGACGCACCCACTCGGCGGCCAGCGCAAAGCTCGCCGCGAAGTCCTCGCGCAGTGTCACCGGCGCACGGCCGCGAAGCTTTCGAAAGACGCGCTCAATGAAGTCCGCCTCGTTGTCGGGACTCTGCACTGCCAGTTCGTAGAGCTCGCGCGGATCGGAGTTCGAGGCATTCCGCCAGGCGCGGCGCGGCGAGCGTTCACTCTTGCGCCGTCGAGATGCTCTCGCCTTGGGCGCCTTCGAAGTCCGCTCGGTCGGGCGTGCGCTCGCGGTCGACTCTGCCGCACCCGGCGCGCGTCGCGACTTCGCCGTCGAGGTCCGACGCTTCGGCGTGGCACTGCGAGTCCCCGCCGCCGAGGGCCTGGACTTGGAACGAAGTGGCGGACGAGGTGAAGCAACAGCCGTGGCGGAATTCGACATGGAACGGTGATGGTAACGAAGCGCCGCGGCCCCTTCAGGCCGTCGGACGGTCCGCCGGACCCGCCGGGGGCGAGGCCTTCCCTCCGGGTGTTCGCATGGCGCGTCGCAGCGCGGCGCGACCGATGAGACTGATGGCGCCGAGGCAGACGGCCATGATCACCACGCCGACGAAGGCCATTCCCAGTCCCTTCTCACGGACAAGCGACTGGATGTCCTCGGCGTGACTGGCGCCCTCGGCGGCGATCCAGCAGGCGACTGCGGTCCGGGGCGCCATCCCGATCGCCGTACCGATCAGGTAGGGCCAGAGTCGGACGCCGCTCGCGGACATCGCCAGATTCGTGAGCGCAAATGGCGAGTTCGGCGGCACGCGAAGCAGTGTCACGATGAGGAGCGTGCGCCAATAGCCCTCATTGACGAGCGCTTCGCGCACCACGCGTGCCTTGGGCTTGGAGTCAAGCCAGCCCTCCACGCCCTTCCCCGCCACGAGTCGGGAGATGCACCACCCCACGAAGGCGCCACCCACGAAGCCGATGATCGACGCGGTGAAGCCGCGGGTGAATCCGAAGGCCCAGCCGCCGAGGATCGCCTGGGCATAGGTCGGCAGCATGCCCGTGCCGGCGGCCAGAATGAACACCGCGACGAAGATCACGATCCCACGGTCGGGATCGGAGCGGAGCCACTCGGAGAACGGCCCGAGGTACGCCAGCAGAACAAAGCCCCACAACGGCGGAGTCGTTCCCCAGAGCACCGCAAGGACGCTTGTGGCGAAGAGGCGCTTCGATCGCTTGGTTCGAAGGACTGTGCTCATCGGTGTGCAGCGGACCGGGTGTTCGCCAGATTCGCAGGCGCGGACGCACGCTACACGGCGGCGCCGGGCGTGTCGACCGGGCGGCCAGACAGCGGCCAGCGGAACCCTCGGCCTCGCGCGCCGGCGCCATGGTCAGAGCAGCAGGGAACTGACCGCTGCGATCGCGGCGTAGACCAGCATGGGGGCGACCGTGAGTCGTAGAATCGATGCGACACTGCCGTCGAGCGCATCGGGCTCCGCCCCGCCGGCGGGCCGGTCGCGCAGGCCGACCACGGCCGCCACCGCAACGATGTTGTGGATGCAGATCATGTTCCCGAGCGAGCCCCCCACGGTCTGAAGCGCAAGCACCGTGGTGAGCTCCAGGTCGAGCGTCCCGGCGATCGCCGCCTGGACCGGCGCGAAGGTGAGGTTCGAGACCGTGTTTGATCCGGAGAAGAACGCTCCGAGCGCTCCGAGCAACGAGGCGACCTGGAGCCACGAGGATCCCGCCGCGAGCGCCATGGCATGTCCGATCGCCATGACCGGCGCGGCTGCTCCGCCCAGCATCATCACCTTCACGAGCACGAGCGCGCCGACGAGCGCAACAGCCGGCCGCACGAGGCGCGACACGGTGTCGCGCCACGCTGTGGCGACAGCCTCGCGCCTCATACCGAGCAGCGGAATGGCCATGAGCGACACGGCCACGAATGGCAGCAGGAATGGAACGAACAGAAGCGGCATCTGCCACGCGGCGTCGGTCCCCAGAATGTGACGCAGTCCCACCACCAGCCCGGGTGTGACCCACCCCGTTCCCGCGATCCCGAAGTCGATCTCTGCGGCGGGACTGTCGGCGGTGAGCGGGGTGCGAAGTCCGAACGCCTCGATGCGCGTCAGCGCGAGCAGCACGACGACGGCGATCAGCGGCGTCGCCGCTCGGAGTGTTCCGAAGCGCCTCTCAGCCCTGGCATCGGCGGACTTCGGGGTCGCCACGGTGGCGGTGGTCGAGAGCCCGAACTGTCGGCGGGCGAGCGCGCCACCGAGGATGGTGCCGCAGAGGCCTCCCGCGATCGACGGGAACTCATACGAGAACAACGCCATGACCGTGTAGGGCACCACGGTGGCGAGCGTGACCGCAAGCGTGAAGCCGAGCGACCCGCGAAGCGTCCGCCACGGAAGGACGACACGAAGCGCGAGAATCGGGATCACGAGCGCCGCCACCGCGTTCACGGCAGCCGCCTTGCGCCCGATGGCGAGCAGCTCGCCGGGGCCGAGCCCGAGCTCGCCAAGACCGAACCAGATGGGTGTGCCGACGGCGCCGAACGAGACCGGCACGCTGTTCATGATGAGACACATGGCCGCCACGCGCACGGGCGGAAACCCGAGACCGACGAGGATTGGTGCCGCCAGAGCCGCCGGCGCACCGAAGCCGCACAGACCCTCGATGAGGAACGAGAAGCTCCAGCCGACGAGCATGAGCTGCGCAACGGGATGCGGGCTCAGGGCGCGGATGCGCTGGGTCAGCTCGCGCATGGCGTCCGAGGCCTCCATTGTCTTGAACAGGAGCACCGCGCCGAAGACGATTCCAATCGGGGTGAGCGCGGAGAGCGCGCCATCGATGACGGCGGCGTTCACCAGGCGCCCAACCGAAGTGGAGCCCGGAAGCGCTCCACTGGCGGTCGACCCTGCCCTGAACCAGATCCACTGGAGGGCGTAGGCCAACCCTGCCGCCGCCGGAAGGGCGACATGGGCCGGCAGGGGAAACCACCGCCGCGGCCTGGCGACGGTCATCGCCGCGACCAGCAGGGCGAGCGGGAGGATGGCCATCGCCAGCGTCATCGTGACCCATGGGTGCCTGATCGACGGTCAGATCGAGCCGGCGGCAAGGGTAGCGGCCGAGCGCTTCGACTGATCGCTCGCAGGAGAGACGCCTGCCTGCGGAGGCACGCATTGGCGACATCTGCAACGAGGCCGTTCCCAGACCACCGCTCCGCGTCTCCCGTTCACTCGGCGTTTTCCGGGGGCTCGGAGGCGAGGAGCCATGGGGAACGGCCAGCGGAGTGCGCTTGATCCGGGACGGCGTCAGGCCGCACCTCCGCAGGTAGCGAGTGTGAGTTCACCCCCGCCCATGGACTCCTGATCATGCGCTTCTGGCCACTTGGCGTCGCGGCACTTGCGACGATCATCTCTCTTTCGACGATGGCTCGCGGAAGGGTGGAGGAATCCGCACCGACCAGCCGCGTCGCCATCTGTGTGGTATCGACCAACGAAGAACTGATGATCGCCCGGCTCACGGCGGAACGGATCGTCCACAGTCCGCACGGCGTCGGCGCATGATCGCCGCGCTCCGGCGCGGTTGATGCGCGGAATGTCATCCACACTCGGCCACCGCCGTCAATCCCACGCAGTGCGGACCGCGCACGCCACGCAAGGCAAGATCACGGCGCCAGGGACCGCAGGGTCCGATGTGCCTTCGCCATGGCGAAGAGTGCCGGCTTGAGGTGTGGATGGCTCCACCCAACCACGGCCAGACCCCTGATCCAAAGCGGCCCAGAGCGGATCACCTTCCAGAGGGCCGGATCGCCCGCCTCGAGAAGTGTCGCCGCGTCAACGAGCGACATTGTCTGCCATGAAGTCACCTGCGGCGCTGGTGCGATCGGCGCCGGCTGGCGCAGCCCATCTGGGCGGCGGCGCTCCACTGCAAGGCGACTGGCGAGAATGTCGATCAGGCCGCCTCTCTCCGCCCCGCAGAGCGTGGCCACCCAGACTCGAGCGCGTCGTTCTTCGGGCGACATGGCGTCCCACCACCGATCCGCGGCACTGACGAAGATCCCGATCGGGCGTCGTCCCTTCGGAACATCGGACATGATCGACGCATAGACGGCCACGGCCTCGTCGAGCCTTCCGCGCGACTCGAGGAATTGTCCGTACTCCAATCGCAGGGGATGGGCCCGTACGGCCGCCCGGTAGATCGCCTCAGCCTCCTCGTCGCGTCCTTGCGCCGCGAGCACCCCGGCGGTCACCCGTGCCGTGCCACCGAGTCGGTTTGCCAGGACCTCTGCGGCGAATTCGTCCACGATCCGCTCGGCAAGCGCAATGTCGCCGCAGTGTCTTGCGGCATCGGCGAGATAGAGCCGAAGCACTTCCATGGAGGGGTGGGCGCGGACCGCCTCGCGAAGGCGCGGATAGGCTCGAGCGGGTTCGCCGCTGGCCAACAGCATGACGCCGAGGGCGCCATCCACGAACGGATCGGGCGGTGAGTGGACGGATCGCCTGGCCTCGAATCGGTCGAAGGCGGCGATGGCCTCATCCACCTCGGTCTCCAGGTAGGCGCGGAGTCCAACCAGTCGATCATCGTTCGCATACTGCGCCGGAATCGGCTCGCCGGCCAGGGCCGCTTCGACCACCTCCAGTTCCGCTCGGGCGTCGCGGTTCCATGGTGACCAGAAGAGCGCCGCGCGGAGTTGATCGCGGGCCGAGTGGACACTTTCAGGCACGAGCGTCCTGAGCGG
Source organism: Phycisphaeraceae bacterium (assembly GCA_019636735.1). Classification (NCBI taxonomy): domain Bacteria; kingdom Pseudomonadati; phylum Planctomycetota; class Phycisphaerae; order Phycisphaerales; family Phycisphaeraceae; species Phycisphaeraceae bacterium. Next base: position 353,050 of record JAHBWY010000002.1, on the reverse strand, counting down.
CCGACTCCCGTCTACCCCCGGATCGTTGTAGAACGCGCTCGAGAAGATCACGAGGATGGTGCTCTGATTGAGGAGCGAGCGATGGGCATTGGTCCGATGCTGGTCGACCCATCCGGGAACCAGGAAGAGTCGCACGCCCACCGCCGAAAGAAGCAGTCCGGCCAGGACGGCACCGACGGATGCGGAGATCAGCACACCACGACGCCGTCGAGCGAGTTTCACCGCCCGGGTCAGCAGCCCGTCCCTCTTCGCCAGGATCGGTCGATGCGTGCGAACGCGCACGAGGTCGTCCGCGAAATCTCGCGCCGTCTGGTAGCGGCGCGTCGGGTCAGGGTCCATCGCCTTGGCGATCACCGTCGCCATGTCGCGAGGGATCTTCGAGTTCAGGTGTCTGAGCGGAGGCGCGCTGCCGCCCTCGATCTGGGCTCGAAGCCGCACCGGGTCATGGCCCTCGAAGGGCGGCTGAAGCGCCGCGGCGTGATAGAGCGTGGCGCCGAGAGAGTAGATGTCACTGCGGCGGTCAATCCGCTCGGCATCGCCGCACAACTGTTCGGGTGAGGCATACGCGGCCGTGCCGATGAACTGACCCTGGCTGGTCAGCGTCGCGTCCGTCTCCCTCGCCAGGCCGAAGTCCCCCAGCAGCGGGGTGCGACTCTCGCGGATGAGAATGTTCGAGGGCTTCACATCCCGGTGAATGAGACCCGCCGCATGCACCGCGGCGAGGGCCTTCGCGATCGAGACTCCCAGATCGCAGACGAGGGCCCAATGGGACTCCGCCGCCTCGCCCTTCGTGCGAGCGCCGCCCCGCTCCCTGCGGCACTCCTGGATCCACTCCGCGAGCGTCGGCCCATCGATCCACTCCATGGCGAAGGCCTGCACGGACTCGGAGACGACCACATCATGGATCGCCACGATGTTGGGGTGCGAGAGGCGCGCCACGGCACGAACCTCGTCACGGAAGCGCTCCCTGGCCCTTGGCGAGACGGCATGCGAGGACGGCAGGACCTTGAGAGCGACCAGGCGGTCGGCCAGCCGGTGCTGGTGGGCAAGGTAGACCGTGCCCATTCCGCCGCGCCCCAGGACTCGCAGAAGCGTGAACCCCGGCACATCAGGCATGGGCTCGAGAGGGTCGGATCGAATCCGGCGCGCAAGCTCGATGAGGCCCTGGACGCGACCGATGAGCCGCGGCTGACCACGGCACAGCAGGTGCGCGTCGAGTGTCTCCCCTTCCTCCAATCCACGAATGATGCGATCGAAGACCTCGTCGAGGAACGATTCGTCTTCAGAAGGCGATGAGGTCGGCGCCATAGGAGTGACAGGAGCCCCGCGGCCCTTCCTTCAACTACCCGGAGAGTTGTCGTGTGCGCCGCCAAACCCGGGACTCTGGCCGGTGGCCGCGTCGGGCGCCGTGTCGCGTTCCACGGGGGGAGAGCCAGCCGGGGCCATGGATGTGACTGGCGCACTGTGCGAACGAAGCGCGAGGCGAAGGCCGGATGCGTACAAGGCAGCGCCCCGTCTGAAGCGATGCCGGACCGCCGAGATCCCGATGTGAAGCCGCTCAGCGATCTGCTCAACCGGAAGCTGCTCGATCAGTCGCAGACGAACCACCTCCTGGTCTTCATCGGAGAGCGCGGCAAGCGCGGAGCGGATCGCCCCCGCCCGCTCCCGCAGAATGGCAACGCGACTCGGCGTGTTCGAATCGGACACTCCCGGTCCGTCGACACATTGCAGATCGATGCGCTTCCGCCATGGCGGTGCGTGGACGGGAGGTTCGTCGGAGCCATGGTCTCCTCCTCGCTTGAGCGCCGCGTAGTAGTCCGCCATGTCCCGGATTCGATTGTCGATCACGCTCAGGATCCAGTTTCGAAACGCTCGCCTCCCCCGCCACTCACAACGGTGACGATCGCGCCAGGCATGCAACATCGCCTCCTGCCAGACATCGTCCGGCGAGCACATCGTCTTCAGCGCCGTGGACATCCGCGACTCGATCACGAGGAGGAGCGCCGGGGGATCGATCGCCTCGATCGCCTGATCCCACTCGTGAACGGTCCATTCACCTCGAGGTTGCTCCATGGCCACACCACGCTCCACTGACGGCATCCACACCCACCGCACACAGCGTCCGCCCCCCTTCATGGTAGTGGCAGGACCACCCAGCCCAAAGCCCTGCTCGAAGTCGCGTCGAACTGAGTCCGTCACGCCGCGGGTGTGCCCAGCCCGCTAGACACCGACCGGGACCTTCACATCCATGTGCCTGATGATCTCATCGCCGAAGCCAGAGCAACTCACGAGCGTTGACCCGGGCATCATCCGCTCGAAGTCATAGGTCACCGTCTTCGCGGCGATGGCGCCTTCGATTCCGCGAATGATGAGATCCGCCGCCTCGCTCCACCCCATGAAGCGGAGCATCATCTCACCCGAGAGGATGACCGAACCGGGGTTCACCTTGTCGAGGTTCGCGTACTTGGGGGCCGTGCCGTGCGTCGCCTCGAAAATCGCGTGACCGGTCACATAGTTGATGTTCGCGCCGGGGGCGATCCCGATGCCACCGACCTGCGCGGCGAGCGCATCGCTCAGATAGTCGCCATTCAGGTTCATGGTGGCGATGACATCGAAGTCCTTGGCCCGCGTCAGCACCTGCTGGAGCGTGATGTCTGCGATCGAATCCTTGATGAGCAGCTTCCACTTCCACTTGCCGTCGCCATGCGTCGACCAGAGCTTCATCGCCTCGTCCACCTCGGCGATCACCTTCTTCTTCTGCTCCGGCGTCATCATCTCGTAGCCAGGATCGATCATGCGAGCGTTCTCCTCGCTCGTGATCGACGGCTTGCTCTCGCGGTTTCCGAGGATCCAGCTCTCACGCTCGGTGACAACCTGATCACGGAAGTACCTGGCCGCAATCTGGTAGCCCCAGTCGCGGAAGGCGCCCTCGGTGAACTTCATGATGTTGCCCTTGTGCACGAAGGTGACGCTGCGGCGCTTCTCCTTGAGTGCATAGGCGATGGCGCTGTGAATGAGTCGCTCGCTGCCCAGGTAGGAGACGGGCTTGAAGCCGATGCCGACCTGCGGCGGCGTACTCGAGAGATCGCGCTTCGGCGCGCCGACTCCTTCGAGCTGGGCCTGCCATTCGACACTGCGCTCCTTCGTGCCGAAGCGGATCTTGCCGAACTCCTTGGGGAACTCCTTCGCGAGGAAGTCGAGCACCTTCTGACTCTCCGCCGTGCCCGCGGCATACTCGATGCCCGCGTAGATGTCCTCCGTGTTCTCACGGAAGATCACCATGTCCACATCTTCGGGCTTCTTGACCGGACTGGGCACGCCCTTGAACCAGCGCACCGGGCGCAGACAGACATAGAGATCGAGGAGCTGACGGAGCGCCACATTCAGCGAGCGGATGCCGCCGCCGACGGGCGTGGTGAGCGGGCCCTTGATGCCGACCAGGTGCTCACGGAAGGCCTTGAGCGTCTCGTCGGGAAGCCAGTTGCCGGTCTTGTTGAAGGCCTTCTCGCCGGCGAGCACTTCGTGCCAGTGGATGCGCCGCTTTCCGCCGTAGGCCTTGCGGACGGCTTCGTCGAAGACCTTGACACTCGCGCGCCAGATGTCCGGTCCGGTGCCATCGCCCTCGATGAACGGAACGATGGGCTCATCGGGGACCTTGAGGCCGCTGGCGGACATCGAAATGGAGCTGGGCATGGGTCTCTCTCCTTGGGGCGAAGATCTGAAGGTTCGAAGCGGGGCGCGTCCGGCGGATCGGCCCGTCAGGGAATGTCGATGGGTTGCGACTGGCCGCTCGGGCGCGCCGCAGGCGGTGGAGGTGGCGGAGCGATGCGACGACCCGAGGGCGCCGCATCGGGCGGAGGCACCGAGTCGAGCGGATCGTCGCGTGCGTCATCGCGCGCGGAGAGGCTCGCCGGTGGAAGCAGCATCGGATCATCAAGGTCCATGGGCACCGATGGCGCGATCGCACGAGCGGGCGCCATCGCCATGAGCCTCGACTGCACCTCGTCGAAGTAGTGATCGGCCTGCAGCCAGAAGTGCGCCGGGATGCAGAGGTCACTGGTCGAGAAGCGCACCACCGGAAGATCTCCGGGCTCGAGGGTGCCGCGCAGGCGCCACTCCGCCTCCTCGCGATAGGGCTTCTGCCCGGGGAGGACCACATCGCGCTTCAACTCGCGCCAGATCTCGACACGAGCCCCCGGCTCGTCGGTCCACACCATGTTGTCCATCACCATCCAGTCGCGATAGCGGGGCTGCTTCGCGGCAGCCACCATCGCCTGCCAAACTTCGTCGCGCGTGTGACCTTCGAACGATCGGCTCTGCGAACAGCCCGATGCAGTCGCCGCCGCAGCGGCCAGCATGCACCACGCCACGCAAGAAGATCGCCGACCGCGAGCGCCCGATGGCGCCGCATCGGGCGAAGCATGGGGCACTGCGCGGGGTGTGGCGCGGGGCGAGGCGCAGGACACGCCGGAGCTCTCACTCGACAAAGTCAGCATTGCTGTGGACCTTCTGGACATCGTCATGCTCTTCCAGTGCATCGATGAGTCGCTGCACGGCCGCCACCAAGTCGCCCTCGACGGCGGTCGTCATCAGTGGAACATACGACAACTCGGCATTCTCGACAGGAACACCCGCCGCCTCGATGGCCTCCTTGACCGCGGCGAGGCGGGTGGGCGGGCATGACACGAGGTGTCCGTCGGCGTCGCTCCGCACATCGTCGGCCCCCGCTTCAAGTGCGATCTCGAGCATTCGCTCCTCCCCGACGCGGTCGGCGGAGACCAGGATCACCCCCTGCTGGGAGAAGCCATGCAGGACGCTCCCGGGTACTCCGAGCTTGCCACCGTTCTTGTCAAAGATAGTCCTGATCTCGGGAGCCGTGCGGTTGACATTGGAAGTGAGACTCTCCGCGATGATCGCCACGCCGCCCGGGCCATAGCCCTCGTAGCGCACCGCCTCGTAGTTCTCCCCCTCACCGCCACCAGCCCCCTTCTTGATCGCTTTCTCGATCGTGTCGCGCGGCATGTTGGCAGCCTTCGCCTCGTCGACGGCGAGTCGCAGACCGGCATTGAAGCGCGGGTCACCACCGCCGCTCTTTGCCGCGACGATGACGGCGCGACTGAGCTTCGACCAGAGCTTGCCTCGCTTGGCGTCGACGGCGGCCTTGCGCCGCTTGATGTTCTTCCATGCACTGTGTCCGGCCATGTCGTCGAAGTCGGAAGTTGAGTGGTTTTGGGTAAGGATCTTCTCAGCGGACGGTCACGAGGCGAGCGAGGCCTGTGGGTCACCCGCGGGCAAGAGCCGCGACCACCGACATGCGTCGTGCATCGTCGCGGCGCCGGACGGAACTCGCGTTTACGGATCGCCGCCGTCGCCCGCAACCTGCGGAGTCGCGATCATCGGTGCGCGACCGGCCTCGACATCGGCCAGCTTGCGAGCCGCCCGCTGCGTGGGACGCCCGAAGTGCTCCTCGTAGAAGCCCTCGGGATCGGCCAGGCGAAGTCCGCACTCGCCGATCAGGTACGCGCCGAGCTGCGGCAGGAGCTTCGCCCGATCGAATTGCTGCGAGGAGATTCTGACGACCTTGCGCCACGACTCGATGGCACCATCTCGATCACCGGAAGCCCAGAGCGCATCACCGAGATGGTCGAGGACTTCGAGGCTCGGCTCCTGCTGCTTGACGGCGACCGATCGGCGCAGGAGTGTCAGTGCGCCGGGGGTGCCGTCGCCGCGATCGGCCAGTTGACCCTGCATGTACCGCACCCAACCGAGGGTGTCGAGGATGGCCGCCTCCTCGGGCGCACCCGCGAGGGCCCGCTCCGCGAGTTCGACCGTTCGAGCGTCGAGGAGCCCGCGCTCGAGTCTCGACCACGCCAGATTGTTGAGGGCCATCGCGTGATCGGGCTGCACGAGGATCGCCTCTTCCAGCAGGCGTTCACTGCCTTCGCGATCACCGACCATCGAGTAGAGCGTGGCCAGTTGCACGAGGGCGCTCGCCTCATCGTCACCGACATCGCGCGCCCACTCGAATGGACGAATGCCCTTGCCGCGCAGGGCACGGAAGAGGGCGATCGACTCTTCCGCCTGATCGCGCGTCTCGGCATCCGAGGCAAACGCCGCCGCTTGAAGCGCTCGAAGCGCGACCGGCGGCAGTGAGGAGGGGTCCTCGAGACGGGCTCGAAGAAAGACACCCGCCGCCTGCGGGAACCCCGTATCGATGAACATCTGTGCGGAGTCGCGCCATCGCATGGCCATCGCAAGATCGCCACTCGCGCCCGCGCTCGTCGCCGCTGCTCGTCGCGCGAGTTCCGCCACGCGCTCGACGGCCTCGCGCTGCTCGTTGAGCGAGCCGCCACGCGCATCCTCCATGGTGCCGACGGCGGCCGCCGCGGCATAGAGCACCGCGTCAGGACCACCCTCGGCCAGTCCCGGCTCGGCGAGTTCGATGAGCACGCGGCTTCGACCCGGAATGCTGTTGGGCAGGCGCGAGGCGATCTCGACCGCGGCCAATCGCTGCGCCGCGCCGATCGAGGGTGCTTCGAGCACGCTTCGGAGCGCTTCGAGAGCCTCGCCGGGGCGATCGGCACGCTGCTCCAAGTTGGCGAGTTCGAGCGAGCGACGCACACCCGGTGGTCGAGCGAGAAGGCGCTCGCGGCTTCGAGTGGCCGCCTCCTCGCGGCGCCCAAGCGCCCGGAGCACCGCCTCGAAGTGCCAGGTGAGAAGCGCATCATCGGGGTCATCGACCATCGCGCGGCGCAGCTCTTCGAGCACCGCATCGCTCTGGCCCGCCTGCACCCGCGCTGCAAGCAGCGCGTCACGAAGAGGGACCAGTCCGGGCCGCGCCTCGCGCTCTCGCTCAAGCCACGCAATCGCCTCGTCGCCGCGCCCCGAGCGCGCCATCAAGTTGACGGCAAGACCCACAATCTCTCCATCGAACGGCCTCGCCTGCGCGAGCGCCTCAAGCCGCGCCACGGCCTGCTCGGCGCGACCTCGGGCAATGTCCTCTTCAATCGAGACGCGCTCATCGAGCCACGCCATCGGACCTCGACGCAGCTTGGCCCGGAGCAAGGTCCATGACTCTGCATCGGCCGCCGCGCCCTGGCGCGGGTCGAGCAGCCGAAGCATGACCACGGCGGCTTCGTCATCGGTGGGGTTCTGTTCGAGTGCGGCGGTCGCCCGACGGAGCGCCGTCAGGGCGAGTTCCTGACGAGTTGGATCATCGGCACGAAGGAGCGCGACGCGGTCGGCGAGCATCTTCGCCCGCGCTGAGGCCGCGCCTCGAACGCCGCGCGCATCAAGCGCTTCGAGCCGGGCGAGCGCAAGGTCCAGTTCTCCCGCAGCTCGAAGGGCGAGCGCCGCCGCCCGCTCCACCTCGTCGCCGGGGGGCAGGCCTTCCGCCGTGCCGGGCGCTCCTGATTCGAGCTTCGCGATCAACGACGCCTCTTCGAGGGCGCCAGCCACCTCGAGTTGGGCGATGGCGAGCCCGAGGTCATCGGGCGCCTTGGCCCGTGCCGCGACCACGGTCGTCCAAGCACTTCCGAAGTCGCGACCCAGCGCCGCGAGGCGCACTTCGGCCGCTGCGCGCGACGGCGAATCGGGCAGTGCTCGAAGCGCCGTTCGAAGCGAGCGCTCATCAACCGCCCCCGAGAGCGCCGCAATGGTCGCGGCCATTCCGAACTCGGGGGTCGCTTCAAGGCGCTCGACGAGCGCCTTCGCCCGCGCGTCGGGATCGCTGTCTCCCGCCGCATCGAACCAGCCTCGCAGGGAGACATCATCCCCCGGTGACGCGGCGAGCAATTGCTCGAATGCCTCGCGCGCCTGCTTCGGATCAACCTCGCCCAGGAACTGCACCGCGAGAATCGACTGCGGCCGCTCTCTCGCCATGAGGCGCGCTCGCTCGATGAGGGCGGGGCGCGTCGCGTCGATCGAAACAAGCCAGCGGGCGAGATCGACCTCTCGGGCCGATGGCTCCTGAAGCTGGGCCAGCGTCTCGGCCAGGCGCGCCTCGGCCTCTTCGCGTCGCCCTGCGGCTTCCAGAAGGTAGAGCTCGCGCGGAAGGACGACATCGTGATCAACGCCGGGAAGTTCCTTGATGACTTCGAGCTCTTCGAGAGCATCGGCCCATCGACTCAGACGCGCCATCGCATCGGCGCGAGCCAGCAGGAGCTCTGCACGGAGCCGAGTCGTGTCCTGTGCAGCGGCGTTGGGGTCGAGATGCCGCGCGGCCTCGAGTTCATCGAGCGCGACCAGCGCATCTCGCCACGCTTCGATGGCCGCCACATCGAACTCGATCTCACGAAGGACGCCCCCAAGCACTCGACCGCCGATGACGCGGGACGCGCTCGTGAGTGGAGTTCCATTCCGCTCAGCCGCAAGGAGTGCACCGGCGATTCGGCGGATCGCATCCTTGTACTGCCGCTGCGCCGCCGCCGCGGTCCCCGTCGCCATCAAGGCCTGCGGATCATCGGGCTTGATGATGAGGATTCGCTCATAGGCATTGAGCGCACGCCCATCGTTGCCGACTTGCGTGAAGGCTTGCGCCAGGAGGCGAAGCGCCTCAAGATCTCCGGGGTCTCGAGCCGTGGCCGCTTCGAGGTCCACGATCGCCTTCAGGAGCTTTCCCGCACCGAGCGACTCCCGAGCACGCTCAAGAAGCCTGCGCACCTCAGCGGCGTCGACACCGTCGGGGTCGAGCGGTGCCACTCCGGGCCCCTGCGGTGGCGCGAGCGGACCGAGCAACTCGAGCACCTCAGCGAGTGATCTCGCCGCGAGTTCGGGCTCGGCATGCACTCGAACATCTGATTCGGGCACACCGGGCGGCGGCGCTGGAGGTCCAGCGAACGCTTCCCGCGCGAAGGCCATGGTCGCCCAAGTGAGCGCCACACATCCGACTGCGCGAAGCCATCGACACCGCGAATGATGGCTCACTTCCGAGCCGCCTTTCCAGCCTTCCGGCGAGACGCCTGACCGGACGCGCGCGTCGAACCCTTGGCGGGGCGCGAGGCCGGCTTCGCGCGCCGCGAGCTTCGCTTCGCATTGGCGACGCGGGCTGGTGCGCGCGACGAAGGCCGTGCGCCTCGCGAGGTCTTCGCGCCGCTGGGTCGCGCACTCTTGCTTCGTCCCGCGGATCCCGCTGACGACTTCTTCGGCTTCGGTCGCGGGGCGGCGGGCGTCTTCCCACCCCTGGCTGCCTTCTCCTTGGTTCGCGACGGGGCGGGCTTGCCGTTGGACGCCCCTGTCGCGGGGGTTCCCTTGCGACCGGCGGCCGACTTGGAGGCGCGAGCTGCGCTCCCGCCACCGCGCGAGGGTTGCGTGGCACTGGTCTCGGCTTCGGTCGGTGGGGGCTCGGCGACAACGCGCGGCATCCGGGCGACGCGCGCGGCTTCCGCTTCCGCGATCATTCGCGCCACGCCTCGCGGCGTTACCTTGGCAACGAATGTCTCGGCCGCCCGCTGAAGCGCGAGATGCGAAGCGAGGGCGCGATCGGCGGGAATGTGCCTCTGAAGCCACCCAGTCGCTTCGACCACCGTCGTCTCGCGATGAAGCGCTCCATGATGCACCAGCATCATCAGCGTCTGGTCATCGACGGGTACGGCGTGCGCGTCGAGCCCCAGCAGCGCGACGCGGGCCGCCACGAACGGAACCATGCCCTGGAGACTCTCGAGATAGGCGCGGGCGTCCCGCTTGCTCAGCCCCGAGACTCGATCGAGTGACACCGCGTACTCACGACGGTAGAGATCATTGAGTGCAGCCCTGACGCGGATCGCCCGCTCCTGGACCAGCGGGTACCGCGGACCGATCAGTTCAACGACTTCCTTGACGAGCGACACTCGAAAGTCATTGAAGCTGACGACCGCGGTCTTGATTCGAGCCATGGCCGCATCGGCCTGCGCGGTGGTCGCCTCCCAGACCATGAAGGAGTGCACCAGCAGTTCGACTGGATCAGGCCGCTCCTTCGAGGCCGGTGGCGGCGCCGCGACGGCGTTCGATCGAAGGATCGCGTTGAGCTTGCTCGTTGAACCATCATGCTTCACGAAGCATCCTCCCCCTTGGTGGAGTTGAGTGCGGCATCGAGCGCCGCCTGCTTCTTCAGGCGATCGTCGAGTTGAAAGTCAAGTTGAGGCAGGCGACGCGAGCGCACCATCTGGCCCACTTCGGCCGCCAGGTGCGGCGCCGCGTGACGAAGCGCCGCCACGGTCAGCGGACCATGTTCCGAGGGCAGAACGGAGATGCCGACCGACGCGCGCGCCTGATCGGGCGAGAGATCGACCTCGGTCACGCTGACGAGACCGCGGAAGCGCGGGTCGTGCAGGCCTCGCGCCAGAATCGTCTGGAGCGCGCGTCGCAAGCGCGCTTCGAGATGGCCCTGGCGCGGCGATCGCGGTCCATCGCCGGACCGTGCACTTCGCTGCATGCGCGGGTCCGACCTTCCCATGGCGAGTTACGCGCCGCTCCCAAGGCTTCGTGCGACCGAGATCGTCCTGTAGCACTCGAGGACATCGCCAACCTGGATGTCGTCGTAGCCCACGATCTTCATGCCGCACTCGTTGCCGGCGCGAACCTCCCTGGCGTCGTCCTTGAACCGCTTGAGCTGCTCCAGGCGCCGATCCTTCTCGACCACGATGCCGCCTCGCGTGACACGGATCTGGGCGTTTCGTTCCATGACGCCATCGGTGACATAGCAACCGGCGACAGCACCAACCTTGGAGATGCGGAAGACCTGGCGAACCTCGGCGTGCCCGAGGACCTCGAGCTTGAGCTCGGGCTCGAGAAGACCTGCGACCGCCTTCTGCACATCGTCGGTGAGGTCGTAGATGACATCGTAGAGGCGGATCTCGATCTTCCTCGCCTCGGCCGCCGTGCGCGCCTTGGAACTGGTCGTGACATTGAAGCCGACGATGATGGCGCCGGTGGCGGCCGCGAGGGCGACATCGCTCTCGTTGATACCGCCTACAGCACAGTGCTTGACGCTGACGGCGACCTCGTCGGTCTTGATCCGCGAAAGCACCGTACGCAGCGTCTCGACCGAACCCTGGACATCGCCCTTGACCACCAGCGCGAGCTCCTTCCGCTCGCCCTTGCCGAGGTGCTCGAAGACATTGTCGAGGGTGATCTTCGGTGCGGCGAGTTCGCGCTCGCGTTCGACGCGGCGGCGCTCGATGGCCGCCTCTTCCGCCTCCTTCAGCGAAGGCGCCACGAAGAAGCGATCGCCCGCGTCGGGCAGGAGATCGATGCCGGAGATGGCCACCGGCGTGCTCGGCCCCGCTTCGTCGATCCGCTGACCGCGATCGTTGACGATGTCCCTGACTCGGCCGAAGGCGCGACCGATGACGACGATGTTGCCCTTCTTGAGCAGACCTTCCTGTACCAGAATGCGGGCGACCGGTCCGCGTCCCTCTTCCATCTGCGCTTCGAGCACGGTGCCGACGGCGGTGCCGGCGAAGTCCGCCTTCAGGCCGAGCAATTCCGCCTGATAGTCGAGGACATCGAGCAGCTCCTGAATACCCGTGCCCTTGGTAGCGCTGGTCCTGACGATCTCCGTGTCGCCGCCCCACTCCGTAGGGTTCAAGCCATGCTCGGCGAGCTGGCCGAAGATGCGCTGGATGTTGTTGTCGGTCGCCTCGGATCGATCGATCTTGTTGAGCGCCACCACGATCGGCACCTTGGCGGCCTTCGCGTGATTGATGCTCTCGATGGTCTGCGGCATGACGCCGTCATCGGCGGCGACGACGAGCACGGCGATGTCGGTGACATGAGCGCCTCGCGCCCGCATGTTGGTGAACGCTTCGTGACCAGGCGTATCGATGAAGGTGATGACCCGCTCGCCGTCGCCCGCCTTGACGGGGACTCGGAACGCGCTCGTCGCCTGCGTGATGCCGCCCGCTTCGCCCGCCGCGACATTGGTGTTGCGAATGCGATCGAGCAGGCTCGTCTTGCCATGATCGACATGGCCGAGAATGGTGACGATGGGGCTGCGCGGCCGCTCATCGGTGCGCTGCCGCTGCTTGAAGATCTCTTCGATGTTCTCCGTGGCGGTCTTCGCGTCGGTCGCCTCGATCTCGACACCGAACTCCAGCATCACCTCCATCGCCTGCTCGGCGTCGAGGGTGGAGTTCAGGTTCGCCACGATGCCCTTCAGGAAGAGCTGCTTCAGAATGTCGGCGGCCTTGACGCCCGTGGCTGCGGAGAGATCCTTGATGTAGACGGGCGTGCTGACGCGCACCGGTCCCGAGGGCTGACCGGGGGCCTGCCTCTGGCCGGGCACCGCCGCGCGCTTCGCGTGATCGCGTCGATGAGCGCGGAAGAACCCGCCGGAACGACTGAGTCGATTCTCCCGCTCCAGAAGATCCTGCTCGCGCCATGGCTCGAATGGCGCTTCGCCTTCGCCACCTCCTGCTCGAGCACTGCGGCCACCGGGGCCATCGGCGACAGCGCGGCGACGATTGCGTGCGCCCTGGCCAGTCGCCGGTCCGCCTCGACCGACTCCTCGATTGCGGTCGTCGGTCCCAGGACCATCAGTTCCACGCCCGACGCGCGGCCCTGTTCGAGGGGGACCGCCGGGTCCGGCGGCGCTCCGAGGCCGCGGTGCGGCGATCTGCTCCGGCTGCTCCACACGGATGACGCGCGGCCCGCTGAGCTGCGTGCGCACCGGTCGCTCGAGCATCGGTCCGACAGGCTTGATCTCCTGCGGCCGGTCAGGAACATTCATGCGCGGCGCCGGTCCCGGCGGGAACACCGGTCCACGAGGCGAAGCCTGAGTCGGAGTCGTTCCACCGGGGGCGACCGATCCGGGACCAGCCGGCGGCGTCGGACGACTACCAAGGCCGGGCGGTGGTGCTGGAGGCGGTGGTTGATCGAAAGCGCCGGGCGAAGACTTCGCGTGCGCCTTGCCGATGGGCGGGACTGACTGATCAGTCGACAGTGCAGTCTCAACAACCGGAGTGGAAGTCACACCAGCGGGCGCGGTCGGTGCAGCGGCCACCGGCGTGGCAGAGGCTGCGACCTCGCCAACCAGCGCACTCTCAGACTCGCCAGAGGCAGCCCTCTCTTCAACGGCAGATCCAGCCTCGGAAGCCACGGTCGCGGTGCTCTTGCGAGTTGAGCGACTCCTCGTTGAAGGCGCGGGCTTCTCGTCCGACGCAGGGGGCGCTGCGGTCGCCGTGGCGGTGTCGCCGTCAGACGAACCATGATCGCCAGCCGCGGTCGCCGACTTGCGCGATCTCCGTGGAGCCTTTTCGGCGCGGGCGCGAGCTTCCTCGACATCGACGGGAGCGGCTCGCTCGACGGCCGTGCCTGCATCCGCCGCGCCAAACCACTCACGAATGGTCAGCGCGAGGCCTACGGACACCGTCGCCTGCGGCTTGTCAACGCCGGGAATGTCCTCGGCCTTGCACTTCTCGATGATGTCCTTCGCGGTGACGCCCAGCTCCTTCGCAAGCTGTGAGATGCGCACCTTCTGGATCTTGGACAAATGTGGCTCCTTGCCGTCCCTTGACAATCGTTCCTGCGGCACCGCCCTGCCGCGCGTGGTTCTCTCCGCCCCGTCAGCGACCGCCTCCGAGAATGTCGTCCGCGGCGCTCTCCGCCTGCGCGTCCACCTCGGCGTGGACTCCGCCGCCCAGCAGCGCATCGGCCGCCGCGTGCTCCTCTGCCTTGCGAGCTTCCGCCTCGGCCTGCTCGCGAGCCTGCTCCTCCTCGACGATGCGCGCCCTGGCGCTGCACGCGTCGACAATCCGATCGACCAGATCCGGTTCGAGGCGGAGCTTCTCGGTGAAGATGTCCGACCGGACCTCCTCGACATCGAAGACGCTGATGAGACCGAGCGCGCCCATCTTGTCGAGGATCTCGCTCGTGACACCTTCGATGGGCCGAACCGTCTCTTCGAGAATCTCAAGGCCGCGGTCAAACTCCGCTGGCGTGAGAATGTCGATGTCCCACCCGGTCATGCGCGCCGCCAGTCGCACATTCTGACCTCGTCGACCGATGGCGAGCGAAAGCTGATCTTCGCGCACCACGATGGTGGCGCGGCTCAACTCGAGACAGATGCTGACCTCTTCGACCTCGGCCGGCTTGAGCGCATTGGCAAGCAGCACCTGGCTCGAGTCGTTCCAGCGCACGATGTCGATCTTCTCGCCGCCGAGTTCGTTCACGATGTTGCGGATGCGACTGCCGCGCACGCCGACGCACGCACCGACGGCGTCGACCTTGCTGTCCACCGAGGCGACGGCGAGCTTGGTGCGGAAGCCGGCCTCGCGCGCCATCGCCTTGATTTCAATGACTCGCTCGGCGACCTCGGGAACTTCCGCCTCAAAGAGGCGCCGGATGAAGTCCGGATGGGCCCGCGAAAGGACGATGCGGACCTGATGGCCGCCGTCGCGCACATCGAGAATCAGGCAGCGGACGCGGTCACCCGGCTGAAACTGCTCGCCGGGAATCTGCTCGGAGCGGGGCATGAAGCCCTCGGCCCGATCGATCTGGACCATCAGCACATTGCCGTCGTAGCGCTGCGCCGTGCCGGTGACGAGCTCGCCCTGGCGCTTCGAGAATTCATCCAGCAGGCTGTTGCGCTCATCCTCGCGGAAGCGCTGGATCATCACCTGCTTCGCGGTCTGTGCCGGAATCCGACCGAGCGCTTCAAGCGGAATCTCCTCGATGGTCCCCTCGTTGTTGCGCCAGAGGCGCACCTTGCCTGAGAGACGATCGATCTCGCAGCCGAACTCCTCGGTGTCGAGCGAGTTGAAGTGCTTGCGCGCGGCACTGACGAGCGCCTGCTCGAGATCGCCGATGAGCAACTCTCGGTCGATGTTGCGGTCGCGCGCGATGGAGTCGAGGATGCGGAGGGTTTCCGAGTTCATGAGACGGTCCTGCGATGGATGCCTGGTTGTCGAGATGTCTGCCTGTGACGCCCCGGCGGACGACGAGATGTCGCTGCGAAAAGAAACACGGGCCACGCTCGGTCGCAGCACCGAACATGGCCCGTCCCTTGGGCGAGACGCTGCCGGCAGAGCCGACACCTCTCACCCTGTCCCATTTGGCAACCGGCGTTACGGCACGGCGGCCTCCGGGATCTGCCAACAGGCCCCACGGGCCCGCTGTGCGAGACCGGCTCGACGGCTCACGATGGACGCGTGGCGCGTCATCGGGAGTCGGCAAGGAGCGTTGGAACCAGCACGATCATGCGGGCTTCCTGGGCTGAGGACAGGGACGGAACGACAAGCCAGCCGGGACGGCCCGACTGACTCGCGAATAATACGCCATCGTCCCGAAATTCTCAAGATCCGGCAGTCGCCGATGCCCCGCCGGGGTGTGCGGAATCCGATGTCGCAGAACGACTTACGCTGAAATCGCGATCCGCCACCGCGCCGTGGCCCTGCGACGCCCCCGAGATTGCGACCGCCCGGCGACCCCGGCTCTGGCCGAGCCGCCCATGGAACTTGGGCCGCCCCTCCACTCTGAGGGTGGCCGGAGCAGAGGCCTTTCGTGTGGTCACGATGATGTCCCCGGGCTCCAGAGCGCGGAGTTCGGAGACCGTCATGGTCGTCTCGGCGAGCACCGCGTCGATCGTGAGCGTTGCGGAAGAGAGCGACTTCGAAAGGCGCTGCTGCGCATCGGGCGCGCGGCGCGAGCGGCCCGCCGCGAGCCAGCTCTGGCTGTTCAGGCGGTCCATCAGCGGCTCGATCGCGTTGTAGGGCAGGCAGAGGCGCATCGGGCCGCTGCATGTGCCGAGCTTCACATCGAAGGTGATGGCGACGACGACTTCGTTCGGCGGCACCACCTGCACGAGCTGTGGATTGCTCTCCGTTTCACCGAGCGTGAAGTCCATGCGCTCAAGGCCCTGCCACGCTTCCGCAAGCGCACTTACGCCACGATCAAGCAGGTTCCTCACCAGGCGCATCTCGATCGGCGTCATGGGCCGCTGCGGCACGAAGATCTCGCGATTGCTGCCGCCGAGCAGGCGATCGATGACGGGATAGATCACCGTCGGACTGAGATCGAGCAGGAAGTGCCCCTCCAGTCGGCCACTGTGCAGAAGGGTCAGACTCGTGGGATTCGGCAGGCGCGAGATGAACTCCGCGTAGCTGACCTGTTCGCAGCTCTGCACGCTGATCTCGACGATGGTGCGCAGCAACCCCGAGAGCCCGGCGCCATAGCTTCGCGCGAAGGTCTCGTGCAGCGTGTTGAGCGCACGCATTTGCTCCTTGCCGATGCGCTCCGGACGCTTGAAGTCGTAGGGTCTGATCTCGACGGTCTCCTGACCGCGCCGGCGACGCGTGAACATCTGCGCGGGGGAGCGACCATCGAACACGCCGCTCGTCACGGCATCCCGCAGTGCGTCTCGCTCGGAGGCGTCGAGAGGTGGTGCGGTCGGCGTTCCGGCCGACGGTCTGCTGGCAGCTGTGGCGTCATCCATCCGATTCGATATCGGCCGTCTGCGGGCCCTTGTCCCAGCGATTACACCCTTGCACCCGAACAGGCCGTCGACCGTACGCTTGGCATCATGTTCGATTCGGCCAGCTTCCTCTTCCGACTGCCCCGGGCGGTCATCACCACGCTCGCCTTGGGAATGGGCCTCCTGCTTCTGGCGGGCGTCGAGGCTGGCGAGGCCGCAGCCCAGGGACCACCGGCGTCCGGGGGTCGCCCCGGCGGTCAGGGCGGCGGAGGCGGGTTCGGTATTCCGGGCATAGGCAGTGTGCAGGCCCCTGTTGACGATTCGATCGTCCGAGTTCGCGCCATTCCCGCGCGGGAGCGGGTCATTCCGGGTGATCCGGTGCCGGTGGCCATCGTCTTTGACATCAAGCCGGGCTGGCACATCTGGACCTCGGCCGTTCAGGCGGCCCGACTCCCCGCGGAGTTCTCTCGATTCGATGGCGCGACCTACACCACGATCGCGCTTGATTCAGCGGCGAGCAGCGCTGGTGTCGAGGGGCTTGTGGTCGGCACCTCGTTCATCCAGTGGCCCGACTACAAGCCCTCGACGGTCTCACTGGGCGAAGGGCCTCAGACCTTCGCGTTCTACGAAGGTCGCGTGATCGCGTACCTGCCGATCATGGTCGCGCCAGACGCGGTGCCGGGCGAACGAACAATCCCCCTGCTTGTCAGCGTCCAGGCGTGTGACGACTCCAGTTGTGCGATGCCCGAGGATGTGTCCGTCCGAGTCGCCCTGACCGTGCTTTCGCCGAGTGAAGCTGCTGCGGAGCAGTCAACTGGCACCGCGCAGGCACCAGGCATGACGCAGCCTCCCGGAGGCAGCAGCAGTGCTTCTCAAGGTGGCTCCACCGACACGGCGCTCTTTGCGGCCTTCGATCCCTCAGTTTTCGGAAGGATCGCGGCGGGCGAGGCGGGTGATGAGGCGCCGCTCATCTCCGGAGCTGGTGACGATCGCCGCGTTCACTTCAATCTCTTTGTCATCCAGTTCAGTGTTGACCCCGACGGTGCGGGAGTGCTGCTGCTGATCCTGATCGCGCTCGTCGGCGGCATGCTGCTGAACCTCACGCCGTGCGTGCTGCCGGTGATTCCGCTCAAGATCATGGGGCTCACGCAGATGGCGGGCGATCGCATGCGCGCGATCGTGCTCGGGCTCGCCATGACGGGCGGAATCATCGCGTTCTGGGCCGTGCTGGGCATCCTGATGGCGTCGATTCGGGGTGTCGATGCGGTGAGCGCGCTCTTCCAGTTCCCGCTGGTGACGCTTGGCATCGGACTCTTCATCGCGGTCATGGCCATCGCCATGAGCGGTGTCTTCACGGTGGGCCTCCCCAACTGGGTCTATGCCTTCGAGCCGAAGCATGACTCGCTCAAGGGAAGCTTCATGGTGGGCATCATGACGGCAATTCTGAGCACGCCCTGCACCGGCCCGTTCATGGGCGCGAGCATCGGGTTCGCGCAGAAGATCAACTCACCGTGGCTCCTCTTCGGCATCTTCATCGCGATCGGCATCGGCATGGCGCTGCCCTACCTGGTGCTCTCGGCATTCCCCGAATTGGTGAAGCGGGTGCCGCGTGCGGGACCGGCGAGTGAACTCGTGAAGCAGATCATGGGTCTCCTGCTGCTGGCGGCGGCGCTCTACTTCATCGGATCAGGCGTCGTCGGATTGATCGGCCACCGGGGCTATGAGTACTGGTGGGTGGTGGCCGCGGTCTCGGGATTCGCGGGGCTCTGGCTGATGATCCGAACCATGCAGATCACGCGCTCGCCCTCACGCCGCCTGATGTTCGGCGGCGTTGGCGCGGTGATCATCGCCATCTCCGGCGCCGTCGGGCATGCGATGGCGGGTCAGGTCGATCCGCTCAACTGGAGTCTCTTCTCGCCCGAGGCCGAAGCGCGGGCTCGGGATGAAGGCCAGGTGGTGGTCATCAAGTTCACCGCCCACTGGTGCCTCTCCTGCAAGGCGCTTGAGAAGGTGGCGCTCTCGCCGCCGCGGATTGTCGATCGCCTCTCCCGGCCCGATGTGAAGCTTCTGACGGTTGACATCACCGATGGCGACCCGATTCAGAAGGCGCGATTGCGCGAGGCGGAGAGCGCAACGATTCCGCTGCTTCTTGTGTATGCACCCGACGGCGCGCTCACCCTCCGCAGCGATGCGTACACGACGCAACAGGTCCTCGACGCGGTCAATCTCGCGGCGAAGCGGGGGTCGATGGCGCGGCGCTGATCAGTCGTTCGAAGAAGGCTCGATCCGCGGGGGCAAGTTGTCGGAGAGGATCGAGCGTGAAGCTCTCATTCACCTCAAGGGCTCGCCGAGCCGCCCTCTCCGCACCCGCTGTATCGCTCAGGAGCAGGTTGATCTCCGCCATGCGCCGCAGCATGCCGAGTGAGCGGGGATCGCGGCGCAGGGCTGTATCGATCGCCTCGC
Organism: Phycisphaeraceae bacterium; assembly: GCA_019636735.1. Classification (NCBI taxonomy): domain Bacteria; kingdom Pseudomonadati; phylum Planctomycetota; class Phycisphaerae; order Phycisphaerales; family Phycisphaeraceae; species Phycisphaeraceae bacterium. The sequence continues at coordinate 334,200 of JAHBWY010000002.1, read as the reverse complement.
GCAGCGCCGCGTCCTCGTCGGGCTCACCGGGGCCGGGCACGACGGTGCCGCGAGCATCGCGACGCGACTCGATCGCCACCAGCGCGTGCGCATCGACGAGCAGGCGCGCGGTGGCGAGTTCTGGTCGACTCCTGAACGCCCGCTCGGCGCGATCAAGCGCCTCCCTGGCGAGCGCTTCCCTCTCGGTGGTCTCCGAAGGCGGCACGGTCTCGACCGCGCGGATGCCCTGCTCGACCGCCGCGAGCCACGGGAGCGCATTTCCGGGAATGGCCTGCGTCGACTCCTCGAGCAGCATCGCCGCGGCGCGCCGAGGGAGCGGCTCTCCCGTGGCCGCGGCCTCTTCGATCGACTGCGCGGCTCGCTCGGCGCTGCGCTCCTGGATGCCCGCTCGCATCGAGACGACGGCGAGTGCCATTGCTGCGGCGAGCGAGAGCACACCAACGAGCGCCAGCATTGGCCGATCGGCGCGGCTTGGCGGCCGTGATCCTGCACCGGCCGCCGCCGTCCCAAGCAGCAACCAGCACCACCACGCGCTGCCGGGCAGCCAGAAGTCCATGTCCACCTGCGCGTGCGTCAGCAGAGCCCACGCGGAAACCGCCAGCGCCAGCGCAATGACGCGCCCTCCGCGCAGCACCAGCCTCGCGGCGAGGGGCGCCATCACGGTGGCGATCACGCTGCCGAGGAGTCGGACTGATAGCGACTCGACCGCATGATCGCTCGATGAAGTGAGCGCGAGGGCGAGAAGAGCGCCGAGCGCCGCCGCCAGGAGCGCAAAGCCCGGCGCAGAGCCCAACGCAGAGCGCTCCTGCGCTGTCGGGGCATCGGGCTCATCTTCATCGCGCGCCGCACCGCGAAGCGAAGCTCGCAGGAGGAAGAGCGCCAGCACCACGAGCCCGGCACCTCCGGCTCCAAAGGACACCATCCAATCCACGAACGCGCCATGGGCGCTGGTGACCTCTTCGGGGGAGAACCAGGGGCGGTTCCGCACATACGCATCCTGGAAACCACCGACACCAGTTCCGATCAGCGGCACCTCGACGAACGCGCGGGCACTGCCGATCAGGTAGTGCCATCTGAACAGCATGCTGCGCTCGCCGAGCGTCGTCTCGCCCAGCAGTCCGCCACGAATGAACGCCACCACCGGTGCGGTGAAGACCAGCACGAGGAGCAGACGCGGCACCCATCCGGGTGCAGGCCCTGACGATCGCCTCCAGACCAGCAGTCCCGTCGCCGCGACCGCGAGAACCAGCACCGCGAAGGCGCCTTTCGAACCATTCATGATGACGAGCGCGAGCGAGCCGAGCGCCAGCACCGCACACGCGAGACCGGCGACCTGATTCAGCCTCATCTCGCGCGGGCTCGATTCGACTGCTCCACTTCGTGCCCGTGATGCGGAGGAGGCACGCCCGACGGCCCGAGCCTCACTGCCGCGGCGCTCGGACCACGCGAGAAGCGCGGCCAAGAGTGCCGCGCTGAGCAATACTCCTGAGAGCACATTCGCCAAGCCAAACCAACCCGTCGCCTCGGGCTGACGAAGGCGACGCTCATAGGCGAGCGCGGCGGGCGAGCCGGGCGTCCAGCCCCGGCTTGCGAAGAAGGACTCCCTCACGCGCTCGAAGTCGCTCACGAGCGCCGGATGCTCGACGAGGAACTGATTCGCGCCGCGGACCGTCATCGCCGCCGCCGCTCCGATCAGCGCACCGGCCACGATCGCGCGCCCGGCCCGATCGCTTCCCGCCACGAGCACTGCGGCCATCGCCGCCACGAGCCATGTCGCACCTCGCCAGAAGTTCGCGAAGTCCGCATGGTGCGCCATCGATTGAGCGACGAACGCGGGAAGCGGAAGGAGCGCGAGAATGATCAGCAGCGCCACGCCCTCGCGCGTCGAGGCGCGCGGGTCCATGACTCCGGCCTGCGACAGTCGCGACGCTCTGAGTCGAGCCGCCGCAAGCATGGCGATCGCCGCCGCGCCGATGGCGTCGAGCAGCAGACTTCCGCTGGGCCCCATCCCCGCGAAGGCGCCGGGCACCAGGGCGGGGTCACTGTCAAAGCGAAGAGCCGGTGCGATCGTCACGAGGCCGCGCGCTGAAGCGACGCCCGCGAGGACCACCAGCGCCACGCGCTCGCGCAGGCGCGCGGCCGCAAGCGCCGGCGATTCGAAGGCTCCGCGCGAGACACTCATCGTCGCACCGTGTGTTCAAGAAGTCCGAGGATGAGCAGCGTCGCCATCGTCTGCACGCCGATCAGCACCGCCTGCCATGGCTGCACCGTCCCGAGGCTGACACCTCCCACACCGGTGATGAAGGTCAGCGCCCAGATGACGAGCACCGCCTGGCGCCGGGAGAGCCCGCGCTCGACCAGCCGGTGGGAGAGATGCTGCTGATCGCCGACCAGCGGGCTTCGCCCCTGCGACACCCTCAGGATCGACACCGCGATGAGGTCGTAGAGCGGTACGGCCAAGATGATCAACGGCATGAAGACGCCGTACCACGCGCTTCCCAGCGCGTAGGCCGGATTGTCGGTGGCCGTGAAGGTGATCCTGATGGTCATGACCGCCAGGACATAACCGATCACCAGAGAGCCGCCGTCGCCCATGAAGATGCGGGCCGAACCCCGCAGCGGAAAGTTCTGCGGCATGAACCCGGCAAGCCCGCCGACAAGCAGCGCCAGCACTCCCGCGATGAACCACTGCTCGACGATCAGCGCAGCCGCGAGCAAGAGCGCACCGGCGATGAATCCCACTCCTCCCGCCAGGCCATCCATGTTGTCAAGGAAGTTCAGCGCGTTGATGACCGCGGTGATCCAGAGGGTCGACAGCGCAATCGACAGCCAACGCCCCCCGGCTCCCCACTCATCGAGGAGAACCAGCAGTCGCAGATCGAAGAACGCCGCGAGCGTGAACGCCACGCCAAGCTGAATCACCAGCTTCGGCAATGCCGGCAGTGGTCGCCGATCATCAATCAAACCCATCAGGTGGATCACCAGCAAGCCGCCGAGAAACGCCCATCCGAAGGGAGCACTCTTCAGAAGGCGATCAAGGAAGGGTTCGACCATCGGCTCAAGCGCCAGCACCAGGTCGAGCCGGCTCGCACTCACCAGCAGGAGCCCCAGCAGGAGCGGCAGGGCGATCGCCGCCGCAATCGCAATCCCACCGATGTTGGGCACCCGGCGCAGCACTTTGGCGTGTCCCGCCGCCCCCGGCGAGTCGAGCGCGTTCCATCGGGTACCGAGGCGAATGAGCAGCGCCGTCGTCGGAACCGAGATCACGAAGCCGACGAGAAGGAGCGCAAGCGCCGTCGCAACCATCGCGTCGTATGGTATCGAGCGACGCTCCGGCGTTGAGGGTTCGGGCTCCACCTGACCCCATCACTTCCCGCCCTTTCCCCCCACCGACTCATGCCACCACTTCGAAGCGTCACCGTCTACTGCTCCAGTTCACCTCACCTCGAAGAGCACTTCGCACACACGGCAGAGCGGCTGGCGACTTCGATCGCACGACGGAACCTCACGCTCGTCTACGGAGGAGGCGGAATCGGATTGATGGGGGTCATCGCCCGAAGTGCGAAGGCGCACGGCGGCCGGGTCGAGGGGATCATCACCTCGAAGTTCCTGCGGCTGGAACAGGGCTGGGATGGCTGCGATGAGCTGGTCGTGGTCGAGACCATGCGCGAGCGGAAGCGACAGCTCGCGGAGCGCGCCGATGCATTCGTGGTCCTCCCCGGAGGGCTGGGCACCTTCGAGGAGTTCTTCGAGATCCTGGTCGGACGACAGATCGGCGACCACCACAAGCCCATTGGGATCGTGAACGACCGCGGGTACTACGACCCGATGCTGGCGATGATCGATCACTCGATCGAGCACCGCTTCGTCAAGCCGGCCACGCGCGCCATGCTCCATGTTCATCCCGATCCCGACTGGGTGCTGGATGCATGCGCGAATGAAGCCGCCGATGGCGGAGCCGCCGCGAGGTATGACCCGCAGATCTACCTCCCGATGGGGCCCCGATAGGTTCACGGACCTCTGCACTCGTGCGATGCGCCGCTCGCACCGTCGCCATGGCCCCCATGGACTGGTCAACCGCGCAGGCTCTGCGCGATTCGGTTCGTCGCCGCAATGGCGTTGGTGCGCGGCGTTCCGTCGGTTACCATCGACCCCATCATGGGGACTCCGGAGCCTGGCGCTGCAAACATCACAGAGCTTCTGATGCGGGAGGCGGCAGGCGACTCCGCAGCGCGCAGCGAGCTCAGCGAGCGGCTCTACCACGAACTTCGCGCCCTCGCCTCGCGCTTCATGACCAAGGAGGCACCGGGCCACACCCTTCAGCCGACGGCGCTTGCGAATGAAGCCTTCATCAGGATGGCGGGTGACCGAGGTTCCCCTCAGAACCTCAATCACTTTCTCGCTCTTGCCGCGCGACACATCCGCCGAATCCTGGTTGACCATGCGCGCCGTCGAGCCCGCGTCAAGCGAGGCGGCGGAGTGAGGCCGATTTCGATCGACTCCGTGGACATCGAGACGACCACCCCGGGCCTTGACCTGCTGGCGCTGGAAGAGGCCATGACCCTCCTTGAACGAGATCATCCGCGCGAGGCGCAGGTGGCTGAGCTTCGATTCTTCGGCGGATTGCAGGAGGAGGCCATCGCCGCGCGGCTCGGGGTGTCGCTTCGAACCGTGCAGGACGATTGGCGCTTTGCACGGGCGAAGCTCCGGACCTTGATGAACGGGGAACACCGCAATGGAGTCGCGACCTGAACGGATGCGTCGGCTCTTCGCTGCGGCGCTTGAGCGCCCGAAGAGCGAGCGGGCCGACTTCGTGCATCGGAAGTGCAGGGATGACCCTGCGCTCGCCGCCGAGATCATGGCGCTCCTTGCCGAGGCGTCGAGGGAAACGGCCTTCATGGAGGCGCCGATTGTCTCCACCGAAGGTGCGGCGCAAGCGATCGCCGAGGCGTCACACGATCCTTCGGTCGGTCTCGAGGGCCAGCGGATCGGCTCGTTCACCATCGGTCGCCTGATTGGTGCCGGGGGCATGGGCCGGGTCTACGAGGCGGAGCAGTCCTCGCCCCGTCGGAAGATCGCCTTCAAGGTGCTTGCCTCTCACGCGATGAGCCCCGCCCTCGCCAGGCGATTCGCGATGGAGGCGGAGGCCCTGGGACAGCTCGACCACCCCGGGATCGCCCGGGTGCTCGAGGCGGGAGTGCATCGGATGCCCCATGGCGCGCTGCCCTACATCGCCATGGAGCTCGTGCCCGACGCGCAGAGCATCCTCGCCTACGCCGATGCTCAAGGGCTCGCTTCACACGAGCGCGTGGCTCTTGTCGTCCAGGCGTGCGAGGCCATTGAACACGCGCACTCCCGCGGGTTCATCCACAGGGACCTGAAGCCATCCAACCTGCTCGTCGGGAGTGATGGGCGCCTACGGGTCATCGATTTCGGGATCGCCAAGCCGACTGCTGCCGCGTCGATGGAGCGATCGATGGCCACGCTGACGGGCGAAATGGTGGGCACACCGAAGTACATGAGCCCCGAACAGTGTGAGGGTCGCCCCGCGGCCATCACCGTGCGGAGCGATGTCTACGCACTGGGCCTGGTGCTCTACGAGCTCCTGGCGGGCCGACCGCCCTTCGACTTTCCCGCGGACTCGTTCATCGCCGTGGCCGATGTGATTCGCACCCATGATCCGCGGCGACTGCGCACATTGGCGCCCGCACTGGGCTCCGAGTTCGATGCCGTCGTCATGCGCGCCATCGAGCGCGATCCCGTCGCGCGCTACGCCTCGGCCCGGGAGCTTGCGGAGGATCTCAACCGCGCGCTGGCCGGCGAACCGGTTCAGGCCAGGCCGCTCACCTTCAGTCGCCAACTTCGCCGACTCGCGCGGCGATACCCGGTTCCCGTCGCGGCGGGTGCTGTCGCCGTCGCCGGTCTCCTCCTCGTCAGCGTCATCTCACTGGTCGCCCTTCTCGTGGTGGTGGCGACCAACCGGGCGCTCGATGAGTCCTACGCCGAGCTCGAGCGCTCGACCCGAACGGCGGAGAACGAGCGTGCCACCAGGGAGCTGACGCAGCGCCAGATCAGTACGGCGGAGGCTGCGGCGGCACTCAATGGTGGCGATGTGCGCGGGGCGCAGCATGCGCTCGCCGGGTTGCCAGCCGATTACACCCCCTGGGAAGCGCAGCACCTTCGCGGCCGCGCCGACCTGGCCGCGGTCATGATCGAGAGTGCGAAAGGCGAGTTCCGGTTCGCACTTCCGTTCAGCGACGGCGATGATCTCCTGACTCTGACCTCGGAGGCGGGTGGCCCGGTCATGCTCCATCGTTTCGGACTCAATGGCGCATCCAAGGGCCGCGAGGCGCCGAGTCTCGATCCCTCTGTAATCGAGGCGCTCACTTCAGAGTCGGGTCGCTTCGATCGAACCTGCGCTCGCTTCCGATCGCCCGACGGTCGTGACGGCTACATCATGTCCAACGGATTCGTGCTACTCCAGCTCGAGTGGGCGGACGGCGGCCTTCGTTGCAACCTGGTGCAGGAGCTTCTTCGCCCGACGGCTCATCTGGGTGTCCGGAACCTGACCTGCGATCCAACTGGGCGCATCATTGCCGCGGTCACCTACAGCGCGCCTTCCGAGTCCGATGTGGGCATTTGGCTCCTTCGTCGGAAGGACGACGGTCGCTTCGAGCGCTATCACTTCCTGGACGCATCGACGCCGGCCTACACCCTGGCGAGTTTCTCTCCCGATGGACGCACCCTTGCAGTGAGCCGGGCCAATGTGATCACGCTCTACGAGATCGACGACGAGGGCATCCCGCGCGAGTGCGGCCATCTGACCGGCCATTCGCACTACATCAACGACATGACCTTCTCCTCCGACGGCACGCTCCTGGCCACGGCCTCATCGGATCGATCGGCCATCCTCTGGAGTGTGAATGAGGCGCGCGCCGCCTTCGAGGCCCGCCAGCGAGGCGCCCTGCCGGAGGAAGTGGTCGAAGCTGAGCATCGCACCCGGATTGGCACTGCCGAGAACCTCGGATCTGCGGCGTTTTCGATCGCCACTTCGCCAGCCGATCCCGATCTCTTCGCCGTTGCCGATGGGAGCAATGACATCATGCTCTTCCGTCTCGAGCGGTCAGGTGGCTCAGCTCGAGTCCGCCAGGAGGCGACCCTCAAAGGTCACACGGTCCCGCCCTACTCCCTGCGGTTCAGCGACTGCGGTCGCTGGCTCATCTCCTACTGCTCCCAATCGGCGCGACTGTGGGTGCCAGCGGACAGCGACGGGATCACATCTCTCCCCTACCTCACCTCCGGTGTTCGCGCAGTTGACTTCTCGCGCTGCGGTCAGCTCGCCTTCGTCGCGGGACAGAACAGTTGGCTGACCATCTGGGAGATCGACCGCCCCGGCGCACCCATTTTCTGGGAGCAGTTGCCCGGTCCTTCAATCTCTGCCTTGGCAGTCCTGCCGCGCTTCAACACCATGCTGATGGCTCACGGGGGAGGCGCGATGAGCATCTGGGACATTGCCGATGAAAGGGCACCGAGACTCCGCAGGTCCCTTTCGTGGCCAGCCTCCGTCGCTACCCAGGCCGTGCTCGCGGCAACCGAGAACGGCGAACGCTTCATCTTCGCAAACTGCGGCGTCAGCCGTTGGGGTGGGGCCGATCTGACAGAGGGCTCAATCGTCGTGGTCGGCGAACTCGAGTGGATCAACGGCGAAGTGGAGGTTCGCCTGCGGGAGAGGTGCCATGTGCCGGCGCCGGTCGCCAGTCTTGCGCTCTCCCCCTCGGGCCGAGTTGCCGCATTCTCACGCCTCGATGGAGGCGTCTTCCTGCTCGATCTTGATTCCAATGACGAAGCTCGTGAGCTGCGGGTCGACGCGGCCCACGATCCGGGTGGGCGCTCCTCCATCGAGCCTGTGTCGACGCTGGTCTTCGTTGATCAGGAGACTCTGCTCGCCGGACACAAGGATGGACCGGTGTCGCGCATCAGCTTCGGGGGAGGACGCGTGGTCGTCGAGCCCTACGGGACCGCTGGAGGCGCTCACTCGGAAGCCATCTCCTCGATCAGCCTTGCCACGCAGTGCGACCCGCCCCGGATCTTCACCTCGTCACTCGATGGCACCATCAAGGTGTGGGACCCTCGGACCAGGACCACCGTCGCAACGCTTGGCGGCTCAGCCAGGTCCGTCCTCTTCCTGCGGGCGTCCGCCGATCCTTCGGGAAGAGTCCGGCTGCTCACCGGCAGCGCTGGCTTCGGCGGGCTGGGGAACGCCGCCCGGCTCTGGGAGGCGGACATCGACCGCCCCACGCGAGTTCACCGGGAGCGATGGCGACTTCAGATGGACCGGGCGGCGAAATGGCTCTGGCACCACCTCTCGACCTCTCCCACCGACACCCCGCTCGACGCTGAAGCGCTCCTTGCACAGGCGTTGGCCGTGGGCGGCTTCACCGACGACGAACTTCGCGCCGCACAAGGACAGCTTGTCAACTCCCCGATGGCCTTGGCGCGGCCATTGAATCGCGCGTGGCTGCTCTGGCTGGAAGAGCTTGCGAGCGCCCAGGCGCTGCGAAATGGGGACCCCACCGCCGTGTCGCAGGTTGATGACACCGCCTCAGCGATCCGTCGTCAGGAGGCCTCGCGCTGGCTTGATTGGTGCGAACAACTGAACCCCAACTGCTCCGAGCTGCTTCTGATTCGAGCGGGTCTCGCCCAATGCGCCGGCGAGCCCGCTCGCGCTCTTGAGCTTCTCGATGCGTTCGACCGGCGCCTGACCGAGGGACTGACCGCGAACCACGGCGTTGCCGTCGCAACCCGTGTCGATGCGCTGCTTTCGATGGGCAGGATCGACGACGCCGAGGAGCTCATTCGGGCGATGCCGCCCAGCAGCTCGGCGTGGTTTCCTGCAAGTGTGGAAGGTGCCGCGCGGAAGATCTTCGACCGCGAGGTGCGCGTCGCTCGCCTGATGGCGATCCGGGCCGAACGCCACAACAACGACTCACGCGAGACGCTGGCCGACGCCCCTCCCTCGGCGTACCGGACATCCGATCACGACCCGGCGGTCGATCCTCCCGGCGGACCGCCGCTCCCCTGACTCGTCCAGAATCCTGAAGATTTCGATGTGGACCGCACGCCTGAAGGACGCGTTATCGAGTGGGGGTCGCTCGACTCTGTCGCGTTGCGGAGTCGGGCGATCCTACCTCCGGAATTCAGCGCAGTGGCCCGGGACGGGCGCCGCTCGGCGCCCCATCGCGCGCGGCCGGTCGGCGCATCCACGGTCGCCTCGAGTTCGGAATCTGCTCCGGGCGCGGCCATCGCCCCGGACTGAAACTCTCTCGCCCAATCGACAGAGGGTCGTGTCAGAGAGTCATGTCGGTCCTCTAGGTGCTCTTGAACATGGGCTGTGCCGGCGTCGGCACCAAGCCACGAGAGCCACCTCAACAGGGAACCCGACATGACCACTTCGCCACACAACCTCACCTCATCCGCTGGCGATCACGCTCCACGGATCGTCCGAACCCGCTTCCTTGCGGAAAGTGCCTCCGCTGGACCCGGACAATGGCTCCTCGCCGCGGCGATCATCGCCAGCAGCCTCGTCGGGCCGCTTCACGCCGAGACCGTCAGGTGGACCGGCGCCGCTGGCGACAAGCGCTGGGAGAACAAGAACAACTGGACCAAGCTCAATGCACAGGGCCAGCCCCAGGGCGCACCTGCGGCCGCCCCCGGATCGGAGAACGACGGCGGACCCTACGAAGTGCTGATTCCCGGCTCATCGGGCACCATCACCATCACGGCAAGCGGCGCGAAGAACCTGAAGTCCCTGAACATGGCGACCGGCGGCGCCATCACCACCATCACGAGCAGTCGCGCCGCCTCCGGCGAGGCCATCGAGATCGAGTTGAACGCCGAGAAGGGCTTTCACATCGGCATGGGCCATCGCATCATCGCCGCCTCGAGCGGCGTGGGGCCGATGGCCGAGGGGTTCGCGGGAGGAAGTGTCACTCTGAAGAGCACTGATGGAGCGATCGTCCTGGACAGCAGCGCGATGATCGTGGCCGGCAAGGGCGGCGGTGGCGCCAATGTCTTCTCCGGAGCCGGCGGCGACATCATGCTCATCGCGAAGACCTTGGTTCGCTGCACGAAGGGCCGCATCGTGGCGGGTGACTCCGGAAGTTCGCCCCAGGCCTTCATTCCCCAGTCCGCTCGCGGCGGCAACATCAACATCGTGGTCACCGACGGGGACTTCCTGAATGTCGGGTGGGGGGATCAGCCGGGCGTTCGCGCTGGCGATGGCGTGGCTCGGGGTGGCCATGTCTCGATCACGGCAAAGAACATCATCAACAACATGTCGTTTGCCAAGATCACGGCCGGATCCGGGACCATGCTCGGGGCGGCAGGTGGCGATGTGACCCTCGTGGCCATCGAGAGCGTGCAGAACACCGGCGATGTGAACAGCGGTGACCAGCAGAGCGCCACCATCCGCGCGGGAAACGGCGGACCGGCAAGTCCCCAGCATCGAGTGTCCTCCGGCAAGGGCGGGCGAGTCACCATTCTGGCGGCCACCCTGTTGAACGGAGTCTCCCCGACGGGTCAGCTCCGGCCGGGTCAGATTCTCGGTGGCCAGGCGGGCATCGGCGAGACACCGACGCCCGCCGAGGGTGGCTCGGTGGCCGTCTTCGCCAGCACGAAGGCGCGGGTCGGCAAGATCCTCGCGGGCAAGGGCCGCACGGGCAACGAGGCCGGCAAGCCCCATGGTGATCTGACGGTTGTCTCGCCCAACATCTACGGCGTGGTCAAGGCATTCGGTGACGAGGTGAAGTTGGTCGGCGCGGCGGGACTCCTGGCCGCCGCATCAACGATCGACCTCGCCGGCCTCGGCGCGAACGCCGTCGAAGGCATCACCCTCGTTTGCCTGAACACCGACGGAGGAACCATCAAGCTGAAGGGCTCGGCCGCTGGTGCGGTCACCTGCGACGGTGGCTTCGGCGAGATCGTCATCAATGCCGAAGCGGTCGAACTGACGGGATTCGCCCAGCCGGTGGCTCTGAACGATGCCTGGAATCAGATCGTCAACCTCATGCAGGGATTGGTCTTCGCCGATGCCAAGTGCAGCGCCCAACCATGTGTCGGCGATGTCGATGGGAACGGCGTGGTCGATGCCGCTGATCTTGCCCTGCTGCTGCAGGCATGGCTCACCAACAACGCAGCCTTCGACCTCAATGACGACGGCAAGGTCGATGGCGCTGATCTCGCCCTGGCGCTTGGCAATTGGGGCGATTGCGACGAGAACTGACCGACGCTCCTTGAACCGGCGGGCGCACTCGGCGTCCGCACCACCGAACCGACCTTGATCAACACCATGCCCCCTGCGGCCCTCGTGCCTCGAACATTCGAGCACGGCGGTCCGGGGGCATGGTGTTGCGCGCCCCGCAAGACCCTGGCACGGCTGGCGGGCCGACGCCGAACGCGGGTACAACCACGGCCCATGGCGGATGCTCCTCCTCCCCTGGGCCTGATCGCCGGGAGCGGCCAACTGCCTCTCCTTGTGGCCTCAGGAGCGCGGACTGCAGGCCGCGCGGTGGTGGCCGTAGGCCTGCGGGACCAGTTCGATCCCGCGCTTCCTTCCCTGTGCCATCGTTTTCACACGGCGGGCATCGTGCAGATCGGCCGATGGATCCGTCTGTTGCGGCGCGAGGGTGTCCACGAGGCGATCATGGTCGGCCGCGTCGCCAAGGCCCGGATGCACGATCCTCTGCGGCTCTTCAGGCAACTCCCAGACCTGCGGGCGGCGCTCCTCTGGTACCGTCGTCTCAGGCATGACCGCCGCAACGCCGCGCTGCTGGCTGCGGTCGCCGATGAGCTCGCCTCCGCTGGAATCACGCTGATCGACTCGACTGCGTACATCCCCGGTCACATGGCCTCACCCGGCGTCATGGGCAAGGTGACTCCCTCGCGCGAGGCCGAAGGCGACATGACCCTCGGATGGCCTCTCCTGGTGCAGATCGTCGAACTCGACATCGGCCAGTCGATCGCCGTCCGGGATCGCGATGTGATTGCCGTCGAGGCGGTCGAGGGCACCGATGCGCTCATCGACCGCGCCGGCGCGCTCTGCCGCGCGAAGGGCTGGACGCTGCTCAAGACGGCGAAGCGCGCCCACGACATGCGAAGCGATGTCCCAACGGTCGGGGTCCAGACCATCGAGCGTCTGGCCGAGCGCGGCGGGCGCTGCCTGGCCCTCGGCGCTGGGCGCGTGATCATGGTCGATCGCCCCGCCGTGCTCGCCGCGGCGGACCGACTCGGCATCGCGGTGGTCGGAGTTCCGGAGGTCGCCGCGTCCGACCGAGGCACCGGCGCTCCTTCGTGAAGCGGGACGAGGAACACCCCTTTGTCAGCCGCGCGGGCATGAAGCTCGCGCACGCCCTCGATACCTTCGGACCGGCGGGATCTCTCGGCTCGCGCGGCTTGGATGTCCGCGGTCTTCGCTGCGCCGACTTCGGCTGCAACAAGGGCGGCTTCACCGACTGTCTCCTACAGCGCGGCGCCGCCCATGTCATCGCGATCGACACGGGCTACAACATCATCGATTGGAAGCTGCGCAGCGATCGACGGGTCGAGGTGCGCGAGCGGACGAATGCGCTTCATGCGGAACCGCCGCGGGAAGGCGTGGACCTTGTGGTCATCGACCTCTCATGGACTCCGCAGCGGCTTGCCGTTCCTGCGGCACTTCGGTGGCTTTCACCCTCGGGAGCGAAACGGATCATCACGCTCGTCAAGCCGCACTATGAACTCCGCGCCGATGAGAAGCACCTCCTGGAGCGGGGTTTCCTTGCCCATGATCGAGCACGAGGCGTGGCTGAACGGGTCGCGTCGGAGATGCCCGCCCTCGGGGCGAGCGTGATCGATTCGTGCGCCTCGCCGATCATGGGCGGGAAGTCCTCTCGGGCCCGCAAGGGCGAAGGGAACCTCGAGTTCCTCATGCTGATCGAGCCCGCCCGCTCGGGGTGACCGGCCCGATTGAGAAAATCCTCGCGTGCGCTGTCAGGACCCGACAGAGTCTCGATAGGTGCCCCTGAACGCCGGACTTCCCGGCGCCAAGGAGCCACCGATGAACACCCCGCGCAACCCTTCGCAGACCTCGACTCGCCAGACCAACACCCCTGGCACCGTCCCCGAGAGCGCCGATCAGTTCGGCACGCTCACGGTCAACGGACACCTCTCCCTCGCGTCGAGGGGAAGCGAAGATGAATCAATGACCGTGGCGCACGCGATCGACCCCGAAGCGGGGTTGGTCACGGGGCTCCACCTTCGCGGCGATCTCCTCCTTGGACACACGCCCGCTCAAGACGCAGGCGCGGCGTGTGCGTTTCTCGCAGTCGCGGGCGGGGTTCGAGGTTCCACCCCGCCCGCCCTGCGAGTGGACGGTGCCATCGCCTCACCACCCCGCGCTGACATGCTCTTCGTCCTGCGAGGACGGGCTCGCGCAGGCATGTTCGTCCTCTGGTCCGGCCATCTCCTCGGGGATGGCACACTGGAGCTTCACGAAGGTGCCTGCGCGACACCGAGCTCGCCCCATGCGGGCGACACCGCCCATGCCGGTTCGATCGGCGCCTTTCTCGGCCCGAATCTCGAGGTTCAACCCTTCGGCTGCGAAGCCGTAGCGCCATCAAACCCGAATGCGCGTCTCTCGCAGGAGGCGGAGTATGGAGCGCTTCACTTCGACATGGGCGCGGTCATGCAGCGGAGCACGCTGCGACTGCGCGTCGGGCCGCGCGACTGGAATGGCCGCACCAGCGACATGCTTCGAGTGCAGGGCACCCTGCATCTGGGCGGGTCGAAGCTCATCGTTGCCAGTGCCTTCCAGTCGCTTCCGACCATGCTGAAGCCCGGCGACTCATTCCCCCTGGTCCAGGCCAGTACGCTCTGCGGCGAGCTCGCCGCGGTCGAGACTCCGAACCTGCCCAACGGCCTCCGATTCGAACTCGAGCGAACCTGGACCACGCTCGCGCTCCGCGTCGTCCGCAAGTGAACGGGCCAGGGCACCGCGCCGAGGCCCATGAGTCAGTCGAGCCAGTCCTTCGCCTTCAGGCGCTCGGGCACATAGGTCTCGGTGACATAGGAAATGTCCTTCGTAATCAGCGACTCGACCTCCATCTTGAAGCCGTTCTTCAGGAGGAGGTCGATCTCGCGCTGCCAGCCGCGGTGCTGGGCGAACCACGGGTAGGCCGCGATCTCCTTCGCCCGCTTGATGTCCGTGTCGGTCAGCGTGATCTTCACCGCGTCGGAGAGCTTGCACTCGACGAAGTCCTTCGCGCGAATGCCGAGGAACTTGGCCGCTGGAATCGCCAACCTCGACGACTCGAAGGCGAGCGAGATCGACCCCTGCTTGATGACGCTGTAGATGTAGTGCCCCCACGGATCGCAATCGAGCAGGCAGATGATGGGAAGCCCCAGCTCGGTGTGAAGGCGCTGGAGAAGCCGGCGACAGCCGCGCGGCGGTTGCCCCGCACCGTGAGTCAGGATGCACTGGTGCTTCTCCCAGAAGCGATCCTCGTTGAATCGATTCCAGACCGTGCCCTTCTCGACATGAAGCACGAACTTCGCATCGCACTTCTTGAACTGGATCACATCGGGTTCGACGATGCTCGGCAGCGCATAGCCGCCTGAGCCCATTCGGCGGCAATCGATCTCGTCGCCCTTGTCGACGAGCGTGATGGTGCCGACCATCGACCCGCGATTCTCGGCGAAGACATGGAGCTCCTCCCGCAGCGACCCGAGGGTGACTTCGAGATCTTCGAGGATCGCGTCGGACTCATTCTGTTCGTCGAAGGTGTTCTCCTTCGTCCCCGCGACCGTGTGCTTCGCCTTGTAGAACACACCTCGAAGACTCGAGGTCTTGCTCGCGGCAATCAGGTCCTTGATGGTGCTCGCATGCAGCAGGGTCTGCATGAACTGCTTCGCCTGGTTCAGGTTGAAGAGCTGACGCTCCTGCGTCGCTTCGCCCATCTCGAGAATGCCGCGCTTCCTGTTCCAGATGGTGTTGGAGCGTGTGCGCGAGGGCACCTCGATGACCGGCTCCTTCCCGGCAACGGCGCGCGAGACCACGGTGTTGGCGAGCGCCTCGATCTTGCCGCCGGTCAGGGCATCCCGATCGGCGACGGAGCGTCGGCCGGTCGAAGAACCTCGACGCCGTGCGGGAGGTGATGTCGCTGCCGATTTCACTGTTCGCCGAGCCATGGGTGAGTCCTGCCGTTGGGTTCGATGATCTGCCACATCCCGCTCAGTTCAGTTCTGTTCGTTCCAGAACTGCTCAATCCAGAACTGCTCAATCCAGTACTGCTCATTCCAGGCCTGCTCGTTTCAGGCCTGCTCGTTTCAGGCCTGCTCGTTTCAGGCCTGCTCGTTTCAGGCCTGCTCGTTTCAGGCCTGCTCGTTTCAGGCCTGCTCTATCCACTCCCGCGATCGCCATCGCTCACTCCGCGGCGAAGAGCGTCTCGTCGTCGTCGCGGGCCGCCTTGCGGCGCAGGCGAGGTGCAGGGGTGGAGTCCTTGACCGGTGCCTTCGCCGCCGCCCCGCGACTCTGGCGAGCCGGCGCGTCAGCAGCCTTTGCCGTTGCGGCGTTCGCCTCACTCGTCCGCTTCGCCACCTTCGCTCCCTTCGCCGACTTCGTTCCCTTCACCGCTTTCGTTCCGTTCGCTCCCCCACTCGGCGGCGTGTCGGTCACGACGGGCTGGCTCGAAGGCGACGCCACGACGATGACGCCATCCAACGCGTCAAGATCCTCCTCGTCGCGCTGGACCCGGCCCTCTTCGTCGAGCACCTGATCGGCCACGGCGGTGAGTGCGCGGGCCTGCGCCTGGAGCTTCTCGAAGAGCTTCTTCGGATCGGTGCCGTTGATCGCGTGGACTGCCTGGACAATCTCACCGATGTAGCGCTCGAAGACATCGCGACGCTCACCCTCGCGCGCCATGCGCTGGCGTCGGCGCAGATAGGTCCCGAGCTTGCGGCCGCACTCCATCAGAGCCAGCTTCATCTCCTTCCGGATCTCGTCGTAGTCGGCGATGGCTTCCTTGCTCTCGCTGGTGAAGGGCACCCAGACGCTCGCCATGTGAATCGCGATCACGAGCGGGCCCACCGGAAGCCCGCCGCGCGGCTGCTGGAGACCGTAGTTGCGCCATCCCGTTTCCGCGACAGCGCGGAAACTGGAACATGCGCTCTGCTGGAAGAGGAGCGGAACCCGGTTCGCAAATCGGATGACCCGCGCGCTCTCATCGGCGGGGAGTTCTCCACCGAAGGCGATGGCCGCCTCGATCTGAAACGGGCGACCGCGATAGACCTCGGCGTCGCGACTCGACGCCGCGTAGAACTCGGCGCGGACGCCCTTCAACATGCCCGCGAGAAGCTGTCGCACGCCGATCGGCGAGAGGCAATCGGTCGGTGGCGGCAGGAAACGCTGCGTCTGAAAGGCCCGGTAGATCGCCTCGGCGAGCGGCGCATCGACCGACGAAATGCGCGTGCGACTCGTGACTCCGACCGCCGAGCAGATCGACGCCGCCGTTGCCGAACTCACCCGACAGAAGCGCTCCTGAAGGAAGGTGAAGAGCGAGCCCTTGGTGGTGGCTTCGTACTCCTTGAGCATCTGGAGGAGCGTGCCGAGCTCGATGCCGCGCGGATGCGGCTGGATCTCGCGCGTCTCAGCGGGAAGTTCATTCACCGCCCGCGGATAGTTCACGCAGCCGAGCGTCTCGCTCGTGCGCACCTCGACCCCGTCGCTCACCGTGTCCGCTGGTGTCGTCAGCGCGGCCTTCAGGAGCTTGGGCTCAAGATCCTCCTCTTCCGCGGCGCTCTCCCGCGTTGGTGGAATCAGCACGATCCGCGCGTGGGGATTGGCGATCGCGGTCAGTTCGAGGAACTCCTCAACGCTCCCGCGTCCGCGCTGATAGCGCCCCTCGAGTTCGATCGAGACGCTGGTGCCGCTGGCGAACTCCCCCGTCTCGAGCAGCGTGCCAGAGCGGGCAAGTGCCTTCGCTCCAGCGGTGACCGTGCTCAAGCGCTTCGGCGGGAAGTCGTCGGTGACCCGATCGACCGTCACCTCGGCTCGATTGGTCTTCGTGTTCATCGCCAGCTCGATGTGATGGGCTGACGCCTTGGGTCCGGGTTTCGTGTGGATCACCATGGGCTGCCCCGTGGTGATGAGGCCATACATGCCCGCCGCGGAAATCCCGATCCCCTGCTGCCCGCGCGACATCTTCAGCCGATGGAACTTCGAGCCATAGAGCAGGCGACCGAAGATGTTCTCGACCTGCTTGCGCACGATGCCGGGGCCGTTGTCGACGACTGTCAGGCGGTAGCGCCCGCTGCGAGCCGTCGCCGGACGACCGGGCTCGAGATCCTCGATGGCCACCACGATCGACGGGAGAATGCCCGCCTCCTCACAGGCGTCGAGAGCATTGTCGACCGCCTCCTTCACCGCGGTCAGGAGCGCCTTGCGCGGATTGTCGAATCCAAGAAGGTGACGGTTCTTCGCGAAGAACTCGCTGACCGAGATGTCGCGCTGGCGCGACGCCATCTCCTCGGCGCTGGCGCCTCGGCGAGCCTTGCTCTCCTTCGGCTTCGACTCCCGCTTCGAACGATCGGACCTTCCCTGTGGCATGTCGAGCAGTGCCGCCTCCGTGCCGCCCATGGTCACCTCCTGCGAACCTCGGCGAAAAGTACCCGATCGCTTGCGCGCCGGGCCAGACCTCACGCCCTTTCAGGATCCGCCATCGGCACGAAGCTCGCGTCGTCGCTATCCTTTCCGCCCTTCTCACTCCACGGCGGGGCCGTGGTTGCGGTGAGAAGGAGACCCCGCACTGGGAGACGACCGTGGAAACGACGCTGATCATCCTGAAACCTGACGCCCTCCAGCGCGGACTCGTGGGCCGCATCCTCACCCGCTTCGAGGAGAAGGGACTTCAGGTCGTCGGCTGCAAGCTCATGCAGATCTCGCCGGATCTGGCGGCCCAGCACTACAAGGACCATGTCGGCAAGCCCTTCTACGCGGGGCTCGTGCGATTCATGACGAGCGCCCCCGTTCTGGTCCTCGCCCTCCGCGGCATGAACGCGATCACCGTTGCCCGCGGCATGATGGGAGCGACCTTCGGCAGCAAGGCGGCCGCCGGCACCATTCGCGGTGACTTCGGCGTCAGCAACAGCTTCAACCTGATTCACGGCAGCGACGGGCCCGAAGCCGCAGCTCGAGAGCTTTCGCTCTTCTTCAAGCCGGGCGAAGTCATCGAGCACGCCCGCGCCGTCGACGCCTGGATCTACGACCACTCGAGCGGCAAGCCCGAGTAAGAGACTCCTCGAAAGCCCCGCAGCCATCGACCGGTTCCGGCTTCGCAGCACCGCATCGAGATTCGATCAGCGGCTTCCCAGAAGCCCGCGTCGACTGCTCCTTGTGGGCCACTCGCACCGGCTCGAGTCCTTGTGGCTCGCTCTCGGCGAAACGGGGTTGTGAAGCACACTTCGGGTCGGCCATTTCGATCGGCCGAGCTGGGCCGGAAGTCTGAGGTTGAATCGACCCCGCCGAAAGGTCCCGCACACCGAGCGATAACCGGGGGATCTCCGGGATGGCCCCATCTCGTGATTCCACGGCCGCTTGCTGACCGTCGGGGCGGCCCCATGCGCAAACCGTCGCCGATTTTGCGTCCCCGATTCAACGCAAGGCGAACTCCCCCCGTACTCCACTGGTAACAGCGGTAGCGAAACCGCAGGCCCCGCCCCGTTTCTGGCGGCAACTTCAGGATGAGGTCGAAGTCACCTCAAGGTGGACACGATGTCCGTGCTTGGATCCAACTCCCCGCTCGATCGCCTGCGTCGCCGACAGCGTGCCATTGTGGCTCGCCGCGCCGCCGACCGCGCCGATAGCCCCGCCCTCTCCCGCGAGGAGGAGCGGCTCCTTCGTGAGATCCTCTCGGAGCCGATGGACTACATCGACTCTCCCGAGTTTCGCAAGCGCGACGCGGAGCGGACCATCTACGAGCAGGCCCCGAACATCCAGCGGCCCGATGTCTCCTGGTATCGCCCGCTGCTTGACAGCCTTGTTCCAGGCGATCGTTCGCGAAGCCGTTCCCAGCGAAGCCCGGGGTCGGTCCTGCTCACCGGTGCGCAGGAGCGCGTGCTGTTCCTTCAGTACAACTACGCCCGCTGGCGCATCTCGGAGATGCAGAAGCGTCTCGATGGTGCCCTCCCCGATGTGACCACGGCTCGCGAGGTGCTTCGCTGGTATCGCGTCGCCAAGCGCTACCGCGAGCAGATCGCCGAGACGAATCTCGCGCTCGTCCTGGCGATGGCCAAGCGAACTCGCATGAGCGAGGTGGACTTCGCCGATCTCATCAGCGAGGGGAACATGGCCCTGATGCGCAGCGTCGACAAGTTCGACTGCGGTCGCGGCTTCAAGTTCTCCACTTATGCCTGCCGCGCCATCATCAAGGCGTTCAGTCGCCAGGGCATGAAGCTGAGCAAGTACCGCCAGCGATTCCCGAGCGAGTTTGACCCACAGTTCGAGAAGTCGAACCATCTGGAGACGGTTCGCGCCACCGACGAGCGCGACTCCGCGGCCGAAGTCCGCCATGTGGTCATGAGCAACGCCTGCGATCTCACTGAGATCGAGCGGACGGTCATCGTTCATCGATTCGGCCTCGATCCGCAGCGGGATCGCCCGGGCCTCACGCTCGATCAGGTCGGCCAGATCATCGGCGTGACCAAGGAGCGCGTTCGCCAGATCCAGAACAAGGCGCTGGAGAAGATCCGGCTCGCCCTCGACGAACTTCGCGCGGATCCTCCCAAGCCGAGCGAGAACTGATCGGTGGGCCTGCGGAAGGCCGGGCTGAACAGGGCTCCTCTGTCGATCACGAATCCGCTTGCGCCGCCGCTACACTCGCGGCCATGGCGACACATAAGGTCTATCCGAGTGCTTCCGAAGCCCTTCGCGGCGTCGTCAAGGATGGCATGACCATCGCGGTCGGCGGCTTCGGGCTCTGCGGAATCCCCGAGCAATTGATCATCGCCCTCCGGGACAGCGGCGCGAAGGACCTCGTGTGCGTGAGCAACAACGCGGGCGTCGATGACTGGGGCCTTGGGCTCCTGCTCCAGACGCGCCAGGTTCGCAAGATGGTGTCGAGCTATGTGGGTGAGAACGCCGAGTTCGAGCGGCAGTTCATGTGCGGCGAACTTGAAGTTGAGTTCACGCCGCAGGGCACCCTTGCCGAGCGCCTTCGCGCAGGCGGTGCTGGAATCGCGGGCTTCTACACGCGCACCGGCGTCGGCACTCCCGTTGCCGCCGGCAAGCCCACGGAGGTCTTCGATGGTGAGACCTTCGTGCTTGAGCGCGGCATCGTTGCGGATCTTGCGCTTGTGAAGGCGTGGAAGGCCGACGAGTGCGGGAATCTGATCTACCGCCGGACGGCTCGGAACTTCAATCCGATGATTGCGACCGCGGGGCGCCTCACGATCGCCGAGGTCGAGGAGATCGTCCCGATCGGCTCGATAGACCCCGACCAGGTCCACACGCCGGGCATCTTCGTCCAGCGGATCGTGAAGACCGTGTCGGAGAAGCGCATCGAACAGCGGACCACCCGCCCGGGGTGATTCGAACCCCCGGGCGCTTGGCGAATCTCCCGGAGATCACGCGAGTTCGGCGCAGCGCGCAGCGCCCGGCGCAGCGCGCTCTGCACTGAGGACCGCGGATGCCACCGAGGGCTGCCGAACCGATCAACCCCACGGCCCGCCGCAAGGCCAACTCCCAGTGGCCTGCCTGCCATCGGCGACCGCTTCGAAGACCGGCCCGAGAAACGCCGCGAGCGCGGTGACGACCGTGGGCAGCTGATCGACCGGCTGGCCAGATCGCAGCCGCCGGCAGAAGGCCTGCCATTGGGCCTGCTTCGTCGGGTCCGTCGCGAACTCAGGGCTGAGCCCGGCGACCGGTCCTGCGGGAATCGGCACATTGCGCCGGGTTGCTGTGGCCGCAAGCGCACCCGTCAGCCCACATGCATCGAGAGTCCGGGTACGTGAGAGATGGAGCAGATCGAAGTAATCCTTCATCCGCGAGTTGAGGAGTCCCCGCTCAACCATCCCGAGGGCCTTCTCGGTGACGACGGTTTCGACGGGGTAGGCACGCAGGCGGGCTCGCGGCAGATCGATGAGCGTCGGAAACTCGATGTCTTCGGGCCCGGGAGTCACGGCATCGCCGAAGCCCACATCGACCTGGAGTCGGATGCGTGCCTTTCCGAGAGTTGCCACAGCGCTGACGCGAACGCCGCCGTAGTCCTGGATCGTTCGGATCTCGGCAGCCTGCACGCTCTCGACATCGAAGATGAGACCATCGTCTTCGACGGCGGTCGCGGCAACTTCTCGCATGACGGCGGTCATGCGCTCGAGCGAGTCGTCACCGAACCCGAGGAGGTCGATGTCGCGCGTCACACGGTGCGGCATGCCCTCCCACGCCACGAAGAGCATGGCGCCCTTGAGGAGGAACGATCCCGCGTGCATCGACTTCGAAAGTCGGTAGAGAAATCGCTCGGCGACCGAGCGCACGAGCACCTGCTCGAACTCCTCGCCGCGTTCGTGCGAGAGGTTGAGAAGCCGCTGCTTGACCGACGCGCTGATATCACGAAGCGGGCGCGTCATTGCAGCCCCTCGAGGTACGGACGCATCACCTTCTCGACCCGACACACTTTGGCGGCGCGGAGGACTTCGTCCATGGTCACCCGACGAGAGCGAACCGCCTCGCGAAGTGCCTCAAGCGCGACATCGAGTCCCACCTTGTTCCGGTACTTGAAGAGGTCTGCGATGGTCTTGGCGACGGAGTAGACCTTGACCGTCGCGCCTTCGACTTCGTGCGTCTCGACGCCGTGCGTGAGCGCCTCGCCGGAGAAGCGGACGATCCGCAGTGGCGGGGAGCTCTGTGCCGGCTTGCGTGCCCAGGGGTCGATCGCCAGCCAGACCTCCCATGGGTTCTGGACGGTCAGGCCATGGAACACGAGCGCCGAGAGCAGGCAGACGACTCCATGCGGAACGAGGGTGCATGCGACGGCGAGCGAGTGCTTCTCGGTGAGATCATGGTCGGCGGCGACGTAGACACCGCGGGCGATCCGTCGGAGGTCGCCCGAAGCGACTAGTTCACGCAGCCGGTTCCGGGTGATCCCAAGGGCGGCAAGGTCCCGGCTCCGGACCACGCCACGGTCGCGGACTGCCTCGAGAGGATGGCGTGGCGGGCCGGCCATAGGTCACATGGTACAAAAGGTCTGTAGAAACCAACAAGTACCGACGGATTGTATCGGCAGAATGGAGCGCCTGCCCGCGTACAGGCGTCGGACTCCGCGATCGGCATCTGCGGTGGTGTCGTGGCGTCGGTGCATCCTCCTTCAAAGGCCCAGTCCTGTGTCCAAGGAGATCGAGCACCTTCCCGGAACGCGCAAGGCAGAAGCAACTCCTGTGTCATCAGCAGTTGTTTTATAGGACCTCATTGATCAAGGTCCGTGAATCTTCTCTCCAACAGAGAGAATGCGCTCGAATCGGCCGCCGATCTCGCCGATCGCTCAATCTTGAGGGCGAGATTGCCATAAACCCGGCCTCAGTTCGTTCATCGTGCCCATACGGAGGTCCGCAAGGAGTCACACATGAAGCATTCACTCTTCGCCGCGCTCATCGTTGCGGGGGCCATCGTTGCCTCCCCGCTCTCGCACGCCCAGTTCGGAAGCCGCAGCCTGATGGTGCAGGCCTTCGAGCCCTACATCATGCAGCGGGACATGCCGCTGATGGTGGCGATCCTCGATCTCGATGAGACCCAGCGTCCCATCGTCGACATGCTGCTCGAGGACTACATGGCCTCCTTTGCCGCAGGCATCGAGAAGGTCCGGGCCCAGATGCAGGATGCGGGCAGCGCGGCGAAGGAAGATCTGACCGCGCTGCTCCGGCCATTGAACAACTGGAGCCGCGAGCGACAGGAGCTCTACAACCGCTTTGCCGAAACGATGAAGAGCGTGCTCAGCCCTCAGCAGCTTGACCGCTGGCCTGCGTTCGAGCGGGCCATTCGCCGCGAGCGGCTTCTGCCTCAGTCGGAGATCTCCGGCGAGGGAGTGAACCTGATCGGCATCATCAACGACCTCGCGCCTCCCGCGGAGGTCCGCGCCACCGCCCAGCCGGTGATCGAGGCGTATGAGATCCGAATCGATGGCGCGCTCACCGAACGCCAGGCGCGGGAAGAGGAGAACATGGGTCCGATGATGGACGCCATGGTCACCATGGATCATCAGCGGGCGGCCGAACTGCAGGATCGGATCATGGCCGCACGCGTGCGCTTGCGTGATGCGCAGGAGATCAGCATCGAGGAGATCTCTACGGCGCTCGGCGCCGATTGGGGGCCCCGCTTCCGCGTCATCGCCATGCAGCGGGCCTTCCCCGAGGTCTTCTCGCCCAACAGCGTCATTCGACTCTTTGATGCGGCCCTTGAGATCGCCGACCTCACCCCGGAGCAGCGCGCCTCGATCACCTCGCTCAAGGGAGAGATGGAGCGGGAGTGGGAGGGCCTCTCGCGGGAGATGCTTACGGTCGTCAAGCGAGATGAGCCTGCGGCGCCGAAGCGTCGCGCGGCGGCTCCGGCCGAGCGACAGGGCCGTTCGCCGGAACTCGAGGCGATGCGTCGGAAGCGCCAGGATCTGGCCGAGCGCTACCGCCAGCAGCTTGAGCACATCCTGACGCCGGAGCAGTACGCTGATCTCCCCGGAGCACAGCGGCATGCGGCTCAAGGCTTGGGTAAGCAGTTCGGACCCGCCACTCCGGGTGGCGGCGGTGTGACCACCATGCCGAAGGGCGGCGGAGACCTCGGCGCCGGGGCCGATGATGCCGCACCGATTCCACCCACGGCGATTGAGTAAGGACGACTCCTCTGGACCCCCTCACAACGCGAGAGACGCCCGTGACCGGCAGCAGTGCAACCAACGGCAGCGCCGCCAGGGGTGTCGATCTCACCTCTCTTCGAGCGGGAGCCGGTGCGAGCGAGATGTCCCTCAAGGATCGCTGCGGCCTCCTCGGAATCGAATGGTTTGACAAGGCGCCGACGGCCGAGCCAGAGGCGATGGCGTTGATTCCCGCTGAGACGGCTGTGCGACTTCGCGTTGTCCCGCTCCGTCTCGACGGCGCCAGGCTCCAGGTGGCCATGGCGGATCCCTTCGACCTCGCCGCAATCGACGAGGTCGCGGCGATGACCGCGCGACCGCTCTCGCGAGCGAGCATGGAGGGCTCCGTCTTCGGCGATCTGATGCGCGCCGTGTATGGCACCACCGCGGCTCGCATGGCGGAGAGTCTCGCCGGTGAAGCGGACCTCGCCTCAACCAGGGTCGAACACAATCTCGATGCGATCGATGCGGCGGATGTGCACCGGATGGCGGAGCAGCCGACGCTCATCAACCTCGTCAACCTGCTCATTCTGGAGGCGATCCAGAATCGAACGAGCGACATCCACATCGAGCCCTTCGAGAGCGAACTCAAGATCAAGTACCGCATCGACGGTGTGCTGCTCGAGCAGAAGCCGCCTCCGAAGCATCTCCAGGCGGCGCTCATCGGTCGTGTCAAGATCATGGCGCACATGAACATCGCCGAGCGCTATGTGCCGCAGGATGGCCACATCACCCTTCGCTTTGAGGGCCGCAAGGTCGATATCCGCGTCTCAACCGTGCCCACGATCTACGGCGAGAGCGTCGTCATGCGAATTCTCGACAAGAGCTCGCTGCCGCTCGACCTCCGAAGCCTCGGCATGTCGGAGAAGCATCGCGGGATGATGGACCGGCTCATCGAAAAGCCGCACGGAATGGTGCTGGTGACCGGACCCACCGGCAGCGGAAAGACGACCACGCTCTACGCCGCGCTCTCCAAGCTCTACGACCCCCGCAAGAAGATCATCACCATCGAAGATCCCGTCGAGTACGAACTCGCGGGCATCAACCAGATTCCCGTCAATCCGAAGCGAGGATTGACCTTCGCGACAGGCCTCCGCGCCATCCTGCGACAGGACCCCGATGTCATCTTCGTCGGCGAAATCCGCGACAACGAAACGGTGGACATCGCCATTCGCTCAGCGCTGACGGGTCACTTGATCTTCAGCACACTGCACACCAACGACGCCATCAGCTCCGTTGGCCGCATGGTGGACATGGGCGCCGAACCCTATCTCATCGCGAGCGTGCTCGAGGGGCTGCTCGCCCAGCGACTCGGCCGGCGCCTCTGTCGCCACTGCGCGACGCAGGTTGCCCTCGACGACGATCGACGAGCTCGCATCACCGACGAGGAGGCAGCGCTCTTCAACGGACGGTGCGCCATCGGGCGCGGCTGCGACGAGTGCAGCGGCAGCGGCTTCCGCGGGCGCCTCGGCTTCTTCGAACTGGCTCGAATCAATCCGCGCCTGAGGGCCGCCATCTCGCAGGGTCGAACGGTCCTCGATTTGCGCGAGCAGGTCGATGCCGACTTCATCACTATGCGCCAGGACGGCCTGGACAAGGCCGCCGCCGGTATCACCACCATCGAGGAAGTACTCCGCGCGACGCAGGATGTCGACGACTCCGGCGGTTGAGTCCCATGCCCAGTTTCCGGCACCAGAGTCTTGATGCGAAGGGCGCCGTCGTCTCCGGCGTGATCGCTGCGACCGATCGCGCGGCGGCGATCAGGCAGCTTTCGAGCCGCGGTCAGCGGCCGGTGTCGATCGTGGTGGTCGACGAGGACTCGACGCCATCGAAGGCAACTGCGGCGCCGCGTGCCGACGGATCGAAGACCAAGGCCTCGCTCTTCTCGATGCTGACCGCGAAGAGCACGCTCTCCCGGAGCGAGCTTGCGAACTTCATCCGCGAACTGGCGACCGCCCTGGAAGCAGGCCTTCCGCTGATGCAGGCTCTTCGCACGGTGCGCCAGCAGGCTTCCGGCCATGCCCAGGCGGTCATCCTCGATCGTCTCATTGAGAAGGTCGAGGCGGGCCAGCCGCTTCAGCAGGCGATGGCCGACTACGGCCCGCCCTTCGACGAGATGGTTGTCGGCATGGTTCGGGCCGCCGACGCCTCGGGTCGAATGCCCGAGGTCCTGCACCAGCTTGCCGACCTTCTCGAGCGCGGCATCGAACTGCGCCGCGAACTTGTCGGCGCGACCATCTACCCCTTGATCGTGGCCGTGATGATCCTCGTCAGCGTGGTCATCCTCGTCACGGTCATTCTTCCACGCCTGATGGAGCCGCTCCTCGCCTCGGGCACGCCCCTGTCGCTGCCTTGGCCGACTCGCGTGCTCATGGGCTTTGCCGACTTCATGCAGGCGTGGTGGTGGGCCGTGATCCTCGGCATCGGCGGCGCCCTCATCGGATGGCGACTGTGGATCTCAAACCCCGAGAATCGCCTGATGGTTCACCGGGCGCTTCTTCGACTTCCCATCGTCGGAGTTCTGTTGCGTGATGTCGCCGTCGCCCGCTTCACGCGCACGCTGGGCACGCTCGTCTCCGCCGGTCTCCAGATCATTCCCGCACTTCGGATCGTCCGGGACACGCTCGGCAACCTGGTCCTGATGCAGGCCATCGACGAGGTCACCGAGCGAGTGAGTACGGGTCAGAGCCTCGCGGAGCCGCTCGAGCGATGCGGCCACTTTCCACCAATCCTCATCCAGATCGTCAACATCGGTGAGCGGTCGGGACGCCTTGAGAGCATGCTGCTGCATGCCGCAGGCGCCTTTGACCGTCAGGTCAACGCCTCGATCAAAGTGCTCACGAAGGCACTGCCACCCGTCCTGCTCGTGATCATGGCGTGCCTCGCCGGGTTCGTTCTCCTGGGAATCCTGCTGCCGCTCATGAATCTCCAGTCGGCCTTCATGACGGGTTGATTTGCGGCGAGTTCACGCCGCACTGACACCTATCGGACGCTAGTCTTCCTAGCTCGCTCGTTCTCCTTACCCGTGAATCCGGCAACGCCGAGCGCCCTCGTGCGTTGTGACTGTCACGGGGTTCCCTATCGACCCTGAGGAGTCCTCCGGCCATGAAGTCCATGAAGAACCTGATGCATCCAAATCTTCCGGTGTCACGACACTCCCGCAGACTCAAGCGGCGTGCGCTTCGTCGGCGCGCCTTCACCCTGCTCGAGATCATCATTGCCGTCACGATCGTGGCGATTCTCGCCGCGCTCATCGTCCCGCGTCTGACGGGGTTCATCGGGCAGGCGAAGAACGATCGGGCGAAGGCCGATGCCGCGACGCTCGCCCAGCAGGTGGAGCTCTACATGACGAAGAACCACCTGAGCACGGTTCCTTCGGACTTCAGCCTGGAGGTCCTCGCCGAGGGCGAGCCGCCCATGCTCAGGAATCGCAAGCAGCTTCTCGATCCATGGGGCCGTCCCTTCACCATCCGGGTTCCCGGCGTCGTCAACTACGACTTCGACATTGTCAGCGCGGGCGAAGATGGCGAGCTCGGGACGCCCGATGACATCGTCAACGGCCAGACCTGATCCGAACCGAAGAGGTTCCAGTTGCGCACGGTTCACCCCCGAGGCTTCACGCTCGTCGAAATCATGGTGGTGGCGATCATCCTCGCCGTCATCGGCGCGATGGTGCTGCCTCGGCTGGTCGGAAAGAGCTCGGTGACGGCGCAGCTCGGCGCCGAGCAACTGGCTTCGATGCTCGGCACCTTCGCCTTTCGCGCCTCGCTGGCAAGCCAGCCGGTGGCCCTGATGCGTGATGGCGAACTCGGCACGATTGAAGTGTGGATCCTCGACACCGATCCGAGCCGTCCGGAGAATCCCCCCGACTGGCGCCTCGATCGCTTTTCCAGGCCGCTTCAACTGCCCGAGGGTGTCGTCCTCTCTGAAGTTGTGGTCAATGGCCAGCGCCTCATGCCCGATGCGTGGCGCGTCGTTGCAACTCCCGGAATACCCAGGCCGCTCATGGAGTTCGTCCTCGCCTCCGAGGAGGCCGGCGACGAGATCACGGTTGTGCTTGAGCCACGCGCGACCGCGCCCTTCTTCATCACACGAAGTGGCCGAACCACCGCCATCGGTCGTACCGCCTACGACCTCGACCGTGAGGGCCGAGAGAAGGAGCCGTGGTGACCACTGTGGCAATCGCCGAACCAACCATGGGCGCGCGAACGCCAGCAATCCCTTCTGTGACTGCGCCGGAGCGTTGCGATGCGCCAGCACCTTGCAGGGCGTCGCGCCCCACGCGCTCGACCGCCCCGCTGCGCCTGCGTTCACCGCGCGGCTACGCGCTGATCGATGCGCTGCTCGGCGGGCTCCTTCTGGCCATCGCGCTCGTGGCGGTGCTATCACTCTCCGCGCGCAGTCTCCAGATGGAGCGAGCCGGAGAGGAGGAGGTCGTCGCGGCAAGTCTGCTCGACGAAGTGCTCTCGCTTGTCCTCGCGGAAGGTCCCGTTGACTTTCCCAAGGTTCACGACACGGCCGGACGCTTTGACCCCCCGTTCGGCGACTGGGAGTTCGAAGTACTCATCGAAGCGCAGGGTCTTGGAGATCCATGGCGCGTGCTCGCGATTGTCCGAAGTCCTTCCGGCGCGACCTATCGATGCGGCACGCTTCTGGCGCCGCGCCCCGAGGATGCGCCGATCATCATGCGACGCCCACCTCAGCGACTTGAAAGGGAGGATCGCTATGAAGCGGCCCGACAGTCTGTGCGCTGAACACTCGCTGCAGGTTGCCTCGCGACCTCGAGGCTTCACCATCGCTGAACTGGTGGTGGCACTGGTGGTCGCCGCGCTCGTGCTCACCGCCATCAGCACCTCGGTCAGCCGAATCGGGCGATCCCGGGAACTCGTGCAGATCCGGCTGTCAGCGCATCAACGCGCCATCGATGCAGTCGAGTCGCTCCGCCGAGACCTGAACAGCATCATTCGATCAACCGATCTCTTCCAGACTCGACTGGTCATCACAGAGTCGGTGATGAACACCCGCTCGGGGCCGGTCGATCGGAGCGAGGTGATTCTCTTCGCGACCCGGTTGATGCCGGTCCGCGACATCGAATACAACGGCGAGGGCATCGAGTACGAGACCCAGTATCGCGTCATGGACGATTCCGCAGGCTCGGCGCTCTGGCGGCGGCGCGATCCCGTGCCGGACGACACGCCCGACGGTGGCGGCGTGGTCGAGCCCGTGGCCGATGGAGTGATCGGCCTCTACCTCGAGGCTTACGACGGCGAGAACTGGTGGCCCGCATGGGACTCCGACGAAGATGGCTTGCCTCTCGCGGTCCGAGTCACTGTCACTGTGGCTGGCGCCGCGCCCGATCGAGATCCGAATCTGCCTCCGGAGGCCATCATCACGCTTCGAACACTCGTGGCCATCGACCGGGTTCCTGAGCCGATCGACGAGGAACTCGAACGACTCGCACGCGAACAGGAGGCCGCTGCGGCCCTGGCGGAAGCGGCTGGCGCGGGAGGCATGGGAGGCCTTGGTGACCGAGGCATGGGCGCCGACGACGGTCCCGCCGCTGCGGCGGTCGCCGGACCGGCCTCGCCAGCCGGTCGTGCCGAGCGCGCCGAGGCCATCAGGGACATCGAATCGCGCGGCGGCGGAATCCGATCGCAGGGTGGTCCCGATGCGGGTGGCCGCGGTGGCGGAGCGCGGGGTGGTGATGGTGGCGGCGCACGAGGTGGTGGCGGCGGCGGTGGAGCGCGAGGTGGTGGTGGCGGAGGAGGCGCCGGAGCACGATGAACGGGCGAAGGCGTCACACCTCGGTTCAGCGCCCCCGCGGCAGCGTCACGCTCGTCGTCCTCTGGGCGGTCGCGATCGCGTCGATCGTCGTGGCGGCGACGCAGGTGCTCGCCTGGCGCCAGGCGGTCATGGGGCGCGAAGCGCTCGCCCGAGTGCAGGCCCGCTGGGCGGCGCGCGCTGGCGTCGAGTCCATGATCTCGATCATGGAGTACTACCAGAAGAATCCCGTCAGTGATGACGCGCTCGCGCTCACTCGCGACCTCGAAGCCCACGCGATCGGCTCGACCGAGACCGGCGAGTTCGACATCCGACACTTCCGCGACGGCTTCGAGTACGCCGGTCCGATGGACGAGCACTCGAAGCTCAACATCAACATCGCGACCAAGCCGCAACTGCTGACCATTCCCAACATGACTCCCGATGTCGTCGACGCCATCATCGACTGGCGCGATGCGAACAACGAAGTCGAGGGTTTCGGCGCCGAGGCGGAGTACTACGCCAATCGGGGTTACAAGTATCGCCCGCGGAATGACAACTTCCGCAGCATCGCCGAGCTGGAACTGGTCGCCGGTTGCTGGCCGCGCTATGTTCGCGGCGAGGACTGGAACCTCAACAGCCGTCTCGATCCCAACGAGAACGACGGCTCGCTCAGCATGCCCGACGACAAACCGGACGGCTATCTCGATGCTGGCTGGAGCGGCTATCTGACGGCGTACTCGCGCGGCTCTCACGCGACGGCCAACGGGGTTCCGAAGCTCTTCCTTCGAACGGCGACCACTCAGCAGATCGAGGAGCGGCTCGGCGTCGACTCGGCGCAGGCGAGCGCGCTGTTGAACTTCTCCCGGCAGGGCAACGCCCGACTCGAAACACTGCTCGTCACGCCTCTCAATGCGCTGGCCCCGGCGGGCGGCGCAGGGGGAGGGCGCACCGCTGGAACCACCGGACGATCTCGGGCCGGTGGACGGCAGGGCAGCCAGCCGGCGCAACAGCAGCAGGAGGTGGCGCCGCTGGACTCCAATCAGCTTCGACTTCTCTTCGCCGAGTGCACGCTCGATGACCCCTTCAAGCCCGCTCCCGGCCGAGTCAACCTGAACACGGTGTCCAGCGAAGTGCTCCAGCGCGGGCTCGGCCTTGAGCCGCGTGCCGCCGAGGCGATCATCTCCGCCCGACAGCGTCGCCAAGGCGGCTTCACCAGCATTGTCGATCTGCTCGAAATCGCCGATCTCAAGCCCGAGACGATCACGCAGATCGCCGGGCAGGTCGGAGTCGAGAGCTTCGTCTACCTGATTTCGAGTCGAGGTCGGGCGTTGAGTACCGGGACCGAAGTCGAACTCGTGGTGGTGGTCGATCGTTCCACCATTCCTCTCTCCTTCATTGAGGTTCGCGAGCCATGACTCGTCGAGTGCGCGTTGCCGCAGATCCAGCCTTGACGGCCATCATTGAGGTCCCTGCGACTGGTGATGCGAGGCTTTCGCTCTGGCGCCAGGGTCCTTCGGGTGTGCGCCTCGAGCGCATGACCTCACTGGTCTCCAGCACTCTTGCCCATGCGGTGGACGAGAGCCGCGCGGCCCGAGTCGTGGCGCTCCTTGCGCCAGGCCAGGCGCGCTGCCGTGTCTGCGAACTTCCCAACGCCGACGAGGCGCAGCTCCTGAGCGCCTTGACGCTCCAGGCCGAGAGCATGCAGCTCGGCAGTGTTCCGCCACACCGCAGTGCCGCTGCTGTCATTCCCCGAAGCGAGGGCGCTGATCGTTGCGGCGTCGTGGTCGAGTGGCCGCCATCAGAGGAACCGCCTGCCCTGCCAGGCTCACTCCTCTCCTCGCGGCAACTCACCTTCGCGGGAGATGTCTCAGCACTCGCCGCGCTCGTGACCGTTCCCGGGGTGCGGGGCCCCCTGCTGCTGATTGACGCAGAACGAGGCGTGGTCTCCTTCGCGATCGCGACGCCGCGCGGAATCGCGCTGCGATCGGCGCGTGAGAACCTTGCCGAGGGCGGGGTTGACGCCATCGTTCGCCTGGTCATCGAGACCGCGCTTCACCACGGCGCGTCAGGCGCCGAGATCGAATCGCTCGCTGAAGCAGTCCGAGCGGCCGCCGCTCAGGCAAACGGCGCTGGATTCGGTTGCTCGCCCGACGATCTGACTCGGCTTGCCGCCGCCATCGGGGGATCGGTCGATCCCGCATGGTGGCGTCAGCACGCCATTCATGCCGGCGCGGCGCTCGCGGCGGCGGGACCACTGGCCGCGCTCACGACACTGCTCGCGCATGAACCGGGCGAGGAACCCAATGCCGTCGGTCGTGTGCTGAACCGCCTGGCCGATCCGAGGGTCCTCACCGGGCTGATCGTGGCGGCTCTTCTCGCCATTGCGTTCGGGCCTCTTGTGTTCGCTTGGGGTGATTACTGGGTCACGCGATGGCGCATCCGTGAACTCGGCCCCGACAAGCTGCGGGAGGTCGTCAAGGAGAACGACCTTCGCATCGCGCTCTATCGCGAACGCGCCGCGCGGACCTGGCCCATGTCGAAGATTCTCTCCGACCTCGCCTGCTGCACGCCCGAGGGCATCGAGCTCGATCAGCTCAACATCGTCCAGGGCGAGTCGGTGTCAGTGCGCGGCCGCGCATCGCGCCATGATCTGCTCGCCCCCGAGGAGGTCGTCCTGCGCATGGAACGGCTCATGCAGGACTCGCGCATCTTCACCCGCATCAGCAAGGGATGGGACGCTGCGAATCAGTCGGGCATCATGCAATTCAATCTCTCGGCCTTCGTGGCGGCGCCGACGGCGCCGATCGCCATGAGCGAGACCCAGGATTGGGCGAAGCTGACCCTCGCCGATCGGCGGCACCCGCGAGCCCGCGCCGCCACCCCCACGGCGCCACCTCCACCTGCAACTTCGCCGGCCCCGAGCAATGGCGCTTCGGGACAAGGTGCGCCGTTGGCGACCGCCTCATCTGATGCGCCCAACGACGGCTCCGTGCCCGGCTCGGCGCGTCACCGGAGTGCATCGGCGGGCGAGGGTGACAGCGCGGGGTCATCGCCCACTCAAGTCACCGCGGCGAACGGCACCCAGGAGGGCGCGAATGGAGCGGGCGAGGCCGTTGCCGTCTCGTCGTCGGAGCGCCGAGCGCCGCCGCCCGCAGGCGGAAGCCGCGCCGAAGAGCGTGGCTTGGCAACCACCGGCCAGCCTGGCGCCTCGAACGAGCGAGCCGGACCGCGAGGTCCCGCTGCTGCTCCTGCCGATGTCCCGCCCGATCCGCTCACCGACGAGCAGATCGCCGCGATGACCAAGGAAGAGGCGCTCGCCGCCGCCGGCGCCGTTGCAAGGGCCCGCAACAATCCCGCGTTCAACGCCGAGACCGTCGCCCGCCTGCGTGCGGAGTTCGACAAGCTCATGGCCCATGTTCGATCCAAGTAATGAGTGACGCATGAACCTTCCCTTCCAGCAGCAGATTGACCAGATCAAGTCGTGGCCCCGAGCGGCGCAGGTGGCGCTTCTTCTTGCCTGCGTCCTCGTCGGGTGGCTCCTGGTGCGCGACAGCACCTGGGCATGGGCCGCGAGTTACTCGAAGGAGGCGGTGGAGCTTCGAACTCTGGCCGCCCGCGAGCGAGACCAGAGCCAGAACCAGGTCAGGATGATTCGAGACCAGATCATCGCACACGGACAGGTGCAGGCGCCTCGGCGCGCCTCCGAGGGCGCTGCCCAGATGGCTGCGGCGGCGACCCGGATCATCCGCCAGCACTCGAGCGTCATCAACTTCAAGTACGACGCTCGCACCTCGCAGCGGCTCCCCGCGTCGGCGCTGCGCGATGTGGTCGGCAATCGCCGCGCGGAGCGCGTCACCGCCGATGTTCAGTTCGAGGCGCCTGTCGAGGTGGTCAGCAAAATCGTTTCCGAGCTTGAGGCGAGCCCTGACATCGACTCGGTGAGCACCCTTCGGCTTCAGCGCGTCGACCCAGGCCGGCGCCTTCGCGTCAAGATGATCATCGAGGCGTGGGTGGTTGCGGGCGACGAGCCCGGCAGGAGAACGACATGAGTCCGCGAGTCCGACTCACAAGCGGAGTGCGCTGGTCCGGCCCCGTCATCGTGGGGCTTGTGACGGTGGTCGTGATCGCGGGCGTTTCGCTCGCCGGTGTGCTAAGGCTCGCAGGCGCAGCGGCAGGGCCGAGGGTCGACTCGCGCGAGACCAGCGCCTTCGATGCGCTGCTCGCCACCCATGACGAAACCGCGAAGCTGCACCGCGAGCGCTTCGAGGGACGGAGCCTCTTCTTCATTCCCATTCGACCCGCGGATCCCACCCCTCCGCCGCCACCGCCACCACCGCAGCGCGATGAACGGCCTCCGCCCCCGCCACCCGAGCCTGCGCCTCCGGCCGAATACACCGGCCCGAAGGTCATCGCATGTATCGGGAACATGGTCTTCTTCGCGGACAGCATGCAACTCGGCAAGGGTGAGGAACGATCAGGTGTGCGCGTCGTCTCCACCAATCCACCGTGGAGC